>CAXETO010000024.1:0-8227 GCA_963999255.1 uncultured archaeon
CTTATAATGTATTTTAATTGTTAGATATCATGCAGATTATTGCTATAGGAAATAGAAGTTTTGTGACCGGTTTCCAATTAGCTGGAGTTCTATCTCAAGAAGTTGATACAGCAAATGAAGCATGGAAAATTATTAAAAATACTGTTACTAATTCTCAAATTGGTTTAATATTAGTTAGTGACAATCTTATTGAGCAGTTAAAAGATCAACTTACAAATTTAAGAAGTAAACATCCAATTCCTTTAATTTATGGAGTTCCATCTCCTGGCAGTAAACCTATTAACATGTCATATAGGGATATGTTAAAACAAATTCTTGGTGTTTAAATTGAGTTCAAAAAAACAAGATATTATTACAACCGTAACCGAAGAAGCAAAAAAAGAAATATTTGCAGAATTTGATGAAGGTCTAACTCAAGCAAATAATTATATATCTGAAATAAAAAATCAAACACTTGTTGAGATTAAAAAAATAAATGATGGCGCTAATCGCCAATCTGAATCTGAAAAAAGAAAAATTATTGGAGCTGCTGAAATTAAGAGTAAAAATAATCATCTCCAAATATTAGAAGATACAATTACTCAAATCTTTGATACAGTGTTATCTAAATTTATGAAACATATATCTAAACAAAGATATGAAAAACTGTTAATACGTCTAATAGAAGAAAGCGTTGATGCTTTGAATACTAAAAAAATTAATATTGCTACTAACAAGCATGATTTAGCATATGTTAAGAGCATAATTCCAAATATTAATAAAAAAAAGAATGTCAATCTTAAACTTATAGACCCTATTGATTGTGTCGGAGGAATTAAAGCATATTCTGATGACAATTCAACAGTTTTTAATAATACCATTGAAACTCTTTTAAATAGATGGAAACCAATTTTAAGGCAGGATATATCAAATATTATAGGTAAATAATCATGGCGGCTAAAGGTAAAATTGTTTGGATAAGTGGACCTGCAGTTAAGGCAGATGGAATGTCCAACGCTCAAATGTATGAAACAGTTGAAGTTGGAGAAGATAAATTAATTGGTGAAATTATTCGATTAACTGGTGATGTAGCATTTATACAGGTCTATGAAACAACAACTGGATTGAAACCAGGTGAACCAGTTTTAGGTACTGGCAAACCCTTGTCTGTTTCCTTAGGTCCAGGTATGATTGGTACTATTTATGATGGATTACAAAGACCTTTAGATAAAATTGCTACACAAGCTGGAGATTTTATTGAAAGAGGAGTAACTGCACATCCAATACCATTTGATAAAAAATGGGATTTTACTCCTACAGTAAAGAAAGGTGATAAACTTGAACCGGGAAGTATAATTGGTACTGTACCTGAAACTCCTTTAATTGAACATAAAATTTTGTTGCCACCTGATAGTATTAGTGGTACAGTTGTTGAAATAAATAAGAGTGGCAAATATACTGCTAAAGAAAATGTTGTAACATTAGAAAAAGATGGAAAAAAAACATCTTTTAATTTATATCATAATTGGCCTGTAAGAAAACCTAGACCGCATACACAACGTTTTGATCCTGAAGTACCACTTTTAACAGGGCAAAGAGTAATTGATACATTATTCCCTATATCAAAAGGTGGAACTGGAGCTATACCTGGAGGATTTGGAACTGGAAAAACCGTTACATTACATCAAATTGCTAAATGGTCTGATGCACAAGTTGTTTTACATATAGGTTGTGGTGAACGAGGTAATGAAATGACTGAAGTTCTCGTTGAATTTCCTGAATTAATAGATCCCAAGTCTGGTAGACCATTAATGGAAAGAACAATGATGATTGCAAATGTAAGTAATATGCCTGTTGCTGCTAGGGAAGCCAGTATTTATACAGGAGTTACTATGGCTGAATATTATAGAGATCAAGGTTATGATGTTGTTTTAGTTGCTGATTCAACTAGTAGATGGGCTGAAGCGTTAAGAGAAATTAGTGGTAGATTAGAAGAAATGCCTGCAGAAGAAGGTTATCCATCATATTTAGCTTCTCGACTTGCCGAATTCTATGAAAGAGCTGGTATGGTTAATACTTTAGGTTCACCAAATAGAAATGGATCTGTTACATTAATAGGAGCTGTTTCTCCTTCTGGTGCTGATTTTACTGAACCAGTTACTACTCATACTATACGTTTTATTAGAACATTTTGGGGTCTAGAAACTGCTTTGGCTTATTCCCGTCATTATCCTGCTATTAATTGGATGACGAGTTATTCCGGATACTTAGAATTTATAGAAAATTGGTGGTCTACGAATGTTGATAAAGAATGGAGTATATTAAGAAATCAAGTATATGAAATTTTACAAAGGGAAGATACATTAAAAGAAATTGTTCGTTTGTTAGGACCGGAAGCTCTTCCAGATGAAGAAAAACTGATATTAGATGTTGCTAGAATGGAAAAAATTGGATTTTTGCAACAGAATTCATTTGATAAAATTGATACATATACTAGCCCTGAAAAACAAGTAAAATTACTTAGAATATTTGTTACATTCTATAAAGAAGCGTTAAACTCAATAAGAAACGGCGTCTCAATTAATGATATACGTTCAATGGAAGTTATTAGTCAAATACTTAGAGCAAAATTTGAAATAAAAAATAATGAATTAGATAAATTAAACAAATTAGAGAATAAAATTATGCAAGATTTTAAAAATATTACTACAATAAATAAGGAGAGTGAAGGAAATTGACCAGAAATCCAACTTCCGGTATTGAATATACAAAAATTGCTGAGATTAAAGGACCTATAATAGTTGTTGACGGTGCAACTACTGTATCTTTTGATGAACTTGTAGAAATTGAAGGTGTAGAAGGAGGAAAAAGATTAGGTAGAGTATTAGAAGTTGGTGGAGGTAAAGCTGTAGTTCAAGTTTTCGAAGGTACAACTGGATTATCTGTTGGTGGAACTAAAGCCCGATTCTTAGGCAAACCAATGGAAATTGCTTTGTCTAACGAGTTATTAGGACGATCTTTTGATGGTTTAGGAAGACCAATTGATGGATTACCTGAACCTGTTGGATCAGATTTTAAAGATGTTAATGGGGTTCCAATAAATCCTGAAAGACGAGATTATCCAACAGATTTTATTCAAACTGGGGTATCAGTTATTGATGGAATGTTAACACTTGTCAGAGGTCAAAAATTACCAATTTTTTCTGGAGCAGGCATGCCTCATAATATGTTAGCAGCTCAAATTGCTAGACAGGCAACAACTTTAGGTGAAGCAGAAGAATTTGCAGTTGTATTTGCTGCTGTAGGGGTGCAAAGTGGTGAAGCTACTTTCTTTAGAAAAACTTTAGAAGAAAGTGGAGCTATTAAACGTAGTGTTTTATTTTTAAATTTAGCTGATGATCCTGCTATAGAACGAATTATAACTCCAAGAGTTGCTTTAACTGTATCAGAATATTTAGCTTTTGAGTTAGATATGCATGTATTAACAATTATTACTGATATTACTAATTACTGTGAAGCATTAAGAGAAATTAGCGCTGCAAGAGAAGAAGTTCCAGGAAGAAAAGGTTATCCAGGTTATTTATATACTGATTTAGCTGCTAATTATGAACGTGCTGGTAGAATTAAAGGTAAAAAAGGCAGTGTTACACAAATGCCTATTTTATCTATGCCTAGTGATGATATTACACATCCGATTGCTGATCTAACTGGTTATATAACTGAAGGTCAAATCGTTCTTGGGAGAGATTTATTTAGAAAAGATGTTTACCCACCAGTCGGAGTATTAATGAGCCTTAGTAGATTAATGAAAGATGGTGTTGGTGAAGGTTTAACCCGTGCTGATCATATGGATGTTAGTAATCAATTATATGATGCTTATTCTCGAGCTCAAGAATTACGTGCTTTAGCTGAAATAGTCGGTAAAAGTGGTTTAACTGGTGTTGATCTTGAATATCTAAAATTTGGTGATACTTTTGAGAATAAATTTCTTAAACAACGATATGACGAAAATCGTAAATTAGAACAAACATTGAGTTTAGCATGGGAATGCTTATCACAGTTACCAGAAAGCGAATTAACTAAAATTAAATCTGAATCTATTAAAAAATATTATATAAAAAAAAGTGAATAATTAATGAGTTTTACTAAAAAAGTATTACCTACTAAAATTGAACTAATTAGATTAAAACGTAGTTTAAAAGCTTCAAAAACTATAAAGAAACTTTTAGAAGATAAACGTGACGTTCTTTTACGAAGACTTGATGAAATAATAAATGAAGCTACTAATGCTAGAGAAGAAACTTTTAAACCAATTTCAGATGCTTATGTTGCTTTGTATGATGCTTATATGAAATCTGGTTCACTTAAAACTGAATCTACTGCCTCTACAACTCCCGTTACAATTAATATTGATGTTAATGTGAAAAGAGTTGTTGATGTAGATATTCCAACAATTACAATTGATTCTAAAGATGTAGGATTAACATATGGATTTGTTGATACAAGTGCTGACCTTGATTATGCTACAAAAATGATGAGATTAGCTTTACCTACTATAACTAAAGCAGCTGAACTTGAAAATTCTATTTTTAGATTGGCAGGAGAGCTAGAAAAAACTCAAAGAATAATTAATGCTTTAGAATATATTATCGTTCCTGGGTATATTGATTCTATTAAATATATAACAGCTACACTTGAAGAACGAGAAAGAGAAGATTTTGTTAAACTTAAACATGTAAAAAAAATTATTGAAGCGAGGCAGGAGATATAGTTATGGATATAGATCGTAAAATTAACAAAATTTTTGATGAAGTTAATAAAAAAATTAAAGATAATTTTGAATTACAAAAAAATGATTTAAGTACTGATGTAGATAAAATTAATAAAATTACTAAGCAGAAAGTAAATAATTGAAATTAACTATAAAGGTTTATAAATATTAATTTTGATGATTTATTTGTTAGAATTGAATAATAAATTAATTTTCAACCCAATGATGTTGTTACTAGTAATTTCTATTATTAGTGTTATGTTAGCTCCAATTCCAGTATTTGGTGCATCTGAATCTGCAAGTTTAGAAAGTAGTGGTGGCTTTTTCCCTAATGATCCAGAAGCTGCTAAAGTTATCGCTGCTGGTCTAGCATTTGGAATGGGCTCTATAGCTGCTGGATTTGCTGTAGGTAAAGCTGGAGCTGCTGGTATGGCTGCTGTTGCTGAAAGACCAGAGACTAAAACAACTGCTATTATTATAACTGCTTTAGGTGAAGCATTAGCAATATATGCTTTAGTTATTGCATTATTATTAGTTGGCTGATTAACTTTTATCGTTGATATTGATATGAGGAGTAGAAATTTCCCATTCCTCATATCTAATTTTCTTCCATCTCAATTTATATTATCTAACTGAGAAAAAATGACTGTTGCTAAGTTATCACATGCTACTATCATATTCCCAAGAAGTCATTTATCTTCTGTAGCAAAGCAATTATCCGAATTTGATTGGTTTCATTATATTAATCCAGAAGTTCGTGATTTAGACCCTGTTGTAAATGAAACTCGTAATAAAGCATTCAAATTATATGTTGATCTTAAGGAAATCATTGAATCTTTAGCTATACCAATTGAACCAGGAATTATGGATATGTTATTTCATGGTTATGATATTAAAACTGAAGAATATACTATACATGATTGGAACCATTTTATTAATAAACTTGAAACTGATTCTAGTTCATTAGTAGTAAATCTACGGAATTTATTAGATAAAAAAAATACTATTACTAAACAATTAGCTGATACAATTACTTTAGAATCTACTCATAGATTACTTTCTCATATGTCCATTAATTTAGAAAATATTGAAAAATTTAAACGTATATTTGCAGTTTTTGCTGTAGTATCAAATAAAGATTTACCAGAACTTACTAATAGTTTATCAAATGATCTATTGGTCAGTTCTCCAATTACCAATTCTCAAAGTGCTGTTTTAATAGCAAGTACTAAATTAGATGCTGATAGAATCGACAAAGTTCTTCGAAGTTTTGAAATTAAATCATTTACAATTCCTGCAGAATATCCAGCAAATCCTAAAGAAGCTTATAGTTTGATACAAAATAAGATATCTGAATTAGAAAAAATTCAACATGATCTTCAAGACCAAATTAATGATATAATTACCAATTCCAAACATCAACTTCTTGCATTACATGAAGCTTCATTAACAGCTTATCAAATATTAGATAAACTAAGTCGTGTAGGTCAATTTAAACGATTTGCTATTGTTAAGGGGTATATTGTAAGTGATTTTCTCACTCAATTTAAAGATAAATTCGGTAATTATATTATATTAATTAATAAAGCTAATCATCATACACATGATAATATTCCCACGCTTTTAAAGAATAAAGGAATTGCTAAAGCGTTTAATAATATAACCTTAAATCAAGGTCCGCCAAAATATGGAGAAATTGACCCAACTCCAATTACTTCTCTTATATTTCCTATTTTCTTTGGAATTATGTTTGCAGATCTAGGTCATGGACTAGTATTATTTGGATTTAGTGCATTTTTGTATAAAAGAGGTAATGATTCATTAAAACAATGGGCAACAATTTTTATGTTAACTGGTATTTCAGCATCAATTGCTGGTATAATGATAGGTGAAGTATTTGGTTTTAGTACAAAAGCTTTACTTCCATTTTTAGGACAATTTGAATTACTACATGTTGTAGACCATCACCACCATCAACTAAATCTTGATTCTATTATGACATTACTCACATTTTCGTGGATGATTGGAATATTACATATTGGAACTGGTTTATTTCTGGGAGTATTAAATGGAATTAAAGAAAATGAATTTGTTGAAGTAATAGTTGAAAGACTTCCAACATTTTTACTTTATTTCTTTGGAGTAATCTTTGGTTTGGCTTTTATAGGAGCAGGATTAAATTTTGGGAATATGTTAACTGATACTCAACCATTACCTTTACTTCCTTTCATTAATAATACTCAAGCTACATTACTCTCCTTATCAATTGTATTACCAGTAATATTTATTCTAATGTTTGGTAAATCTGTAGCAATTAAAATGGGTAAATTACCTGGAGAAGATTTTGGTGAGTCTCTAATGGTTAATCCAATCGAAACATTATTTGAAAAACTTCCTGGATTTCTTTCTAACACTATTAGTTACGGGAGATTAGGCGTCCTTTTAGTTGTTCATGCAGCATTAATGATTGCAACAAATGCAGCTTTAAATCTTGGAGTTGCTGGATTGGTACTTGCAATAATTTGTAATATTTTAATTATTTTAATGGAAGGTCTAATTGTTTACATTCAAACTATTAGGCTTCATTTATATGAATGGTTTACCAAATTTTATGATGGTTCAGGTACACTTTTTAGAAAAATTAATCCTGAAACTAAAAGAATAAAAATAAATTGGAAATAAATAAAAATTATTAAATTAAATTTAATTTTTTCACTATGTTTTGGAATTCCATTCCGACTTTTACTCCAAACGCTATTGATGATAAATTTTCACATTCAATTTCTTTCAGTTTTATTAAACCTAAAATTTGTGTTGAATCAAACGCGTTCCAAAGAAATGGTTTTTTAGATTTTTTATATGTTAATATTTTAAATCCCCGTTCAAGGTTGCTAATTATTTCCTCATCTGAATTTGTTGTTTGAATAAAATTTTTGTATTCTGCCACGTTTAAATATTTTATTGCCTCTGTAATTGAATCTGTTTGAATTATTTTTTTTAATATACTGGATGAAATTTTAAAAGTGGGATAAATTAATAACTCCTTTATTACCGATTTATCTATATTCCATAATTTAGATCTTAAAATTGCAAGTAAGTTATAAGAGTCAATATCTATGGATACAATTTCACTTATTTTCTGTCTATCATTATTATTAATTTTTAATAATTGATTTATAATACCTTGAAAAATTGCTTTATCTATATATATGTCAAACATTTGAAACTCATTTTTATTTTGATAAGTTTTATATGCCTTTTCTATTTCATCTTTGAATTCACTTTCAAGAAGAACATTTACCGCTTCATCTAAATTATTTGAGGATAATGCTTTAATTACAATATCTCTTCTTCCGATTAGTTGTTCTGGAAATAAATTTATATTTTTAATTAATTCATCGTATGATTTATCTAGGGCTTTACCTTTTAGAATTGTCTTTAAATTTGTTCCAATATATTGTAAATAATATGATCTAA
>CAXETO010000025.1:0-8163 GCA_963999255.1 uncultured archaeon
CTGCATAAGTTGGTTGATAATAAATAAGTAATAGAGCACCGCTAAGTCCTAATAATAAAAATGTTATGAACGTAGTCATGCCTAGAAAAGAGAGTGGTGAAAGAGCTTTTTGTGGAGCTTGTAATTTAAACCCATAAATTGGAGTTCTGTTTAATCCTTTGGTAAACCAATCCCAAACTTTCTGAATTGGATTTCTATTTTCAGACATATCTACCAAATCCTATAACCCCATTTCTACTAACAGTCCAAGTTGGGGGTATAACAACTAGATCACCATTATCTTCAATTTCAATATCTAAAAGTGGTAACGCATTATTAGGTTCAGTTTGCATAGCAGCTGGACCAGCAACAGCTAGACCGTTATTTGGATCATATTTACTTCCATGGCACGGACATTCAATAGTGCCATCAACAGTCGCATTCATAAGTCTTCTATCTGCATAATAATTCCATAAACACCATAAATGAACACAAATCATACTATATGCTCTAAATGCTTTTGGACTCTCTTGATCTCCACCTAAATCTTTATGAAGACGAATAAGTTGAAATCTACGAAAAGGTTCAGCGTCAGCAACTGGATCGCCAGTTCTAGGATAAACAAAAGTAGATGCAGAATTAAGAGGTACATTATTTAGATTAGCTGTTCTTCCATCAGCAAATCTAATTTTGTCTCGAATCAAATCACCGCCTTTAACTATAGAATCCCAAAGAAATTGTGTCCAAGGTGCAAAAGTAGCCGCAGTAGCCACACCGCCCATAGTAGCAAGAACAGTAAGAAACATTCTCCTTTTACTGTTTAAACGCTCTTCTCTATTTTTAGAGTGACGTGTCTTAGACATAGATATACATTTACTTTTTCATTAAGTTCTATATATAAGGTTTAGAATAATTTATTAATAATTTTCTTAATTATGAATTTTATTTGATATAATAATAATTACCAGATAATTTTTGTTCTCTATCTAATTTACTATTATTTTTATTCACTCTAGGTCTTCCAGATTCTATATCTCTTCTATATGTTATTTTTAACTCCTTAAGAAATAAATTCATTGCAATCTCTTTTGTTAATGGCGGTGTAGTATTTCCATAAATTCCAGATCTACCATTAAAAATCATAATTGAATCAGATATAACATCAATTAATTGTAAATCATGATCTGCTATTATTGCTGATTTACCATAAGTTTTTATAAATTTATTTATAATTTTACCTAACATGATTCTATCTTCAATATCAATAAATGCTGAAGGTTCATCTAATGCAAAGATATCTGCGTCCATTGATAAACATGACATTATTGATAATTTCTGTAATTCTCCTCCACTTAATTGATTTATTTTCTTTTCAATAATCTTATTTATATTAAATGATTTCATTAATTCTTGTTGTAATTCAGTTTTTCCATCTATACTTTGTTGTATTAGTAAATCTTTCACTAGAATATCATGTGTATTATCTAAATATTGAGGTTTGTATGCAATCTTAACATTCTTTTCAATTTTTCCTTTATTAGGCTTTTCAATTCCAGATAATATTTTCAAAAAAGTTGTTTTTCCTAGTGAATTAGCTCCAATTATTCCTATAATCTCCTCTTTTTTTATTGAACCGGATTTAATATCTAATTGAAACCTATCAAATTTCTTTGTTATATCAGTATATTTAGTTATATTCTCTTTTTTTTCATCTTCATTAATTACATTTGATTTATTAAAAGTAACGCCTGATTCTCTGAATCTTATATTTTCATTTGGTATATATCCATCTAGTAACGCGTTTATTCCTATTCTAGCTGCATATCTTCCTGATACAATTCCATAAGTTCCAGCTTCACCATAAAGAATATGAATATAATCACTCATATAATCTAAAAATGTTAAATCATGTTCAACTAGTATTATATATTTGCCTGAATTTGCTAATTTTCTTATAACGTTAGCTACTATTAATCTTTGATATACGTCATTAAATGCTGAAGGTTCATCAAAAAAATACACGTCTGCATCTCTTGCAATAGCAATAGCTACTGCTAATCTCTGTAATTCTCCTCCACTTAACTTATTAACATCATTTTTTATACATTCTTCTAAATTCAGTTCTCTAATTAACTCATTGGAAATATTTCGTTCATCATATTTTTTTAATAGTGTTTCTCCATTATCTTTCCATATTTTTGGTATATTATATACTGCTTGTGGTTTTAAAGAAATTTTCATTTTATTATTTGATAAAAATTCAAAATAATTTTTTAGTTCTGATCCATTAAATTTGTCTTTCACGTCTCCCCAATCTTTCGAATTCTCTAAATCACCTAAATTGGGTATTAAATTTCCCGATAAAATTTGTAATGCAGTGGATTTACCAATCCCATTTTTACCTACTAATCCAATTATTTGTCCTTGTACTGGCATTGGTAATTTATAAAGTCTGAAACTGTTAATATCATATTGATGTATCTTATCTTTATCTAACTCATCTGGTAGTTTAACTATATTGATTGCGTCAAATGGACATTTCTTTATACAAATTCCACAACCGTTACATAATTCTTCATTAATAATAGCTTTTGTATCTTCACCAAGTATTATGCATTCACTTCCAGATAAATTTACAGGACAAAATCTTATACATTCTAATTGGCATTTTTTAGAATTACATAGTTCTTTATCTAATGATGCAATTCTACTTACCAAAATATCTCAATTTATATTAAATTATATTATCTATAATACGGTACAGATACTTTAGAGTCTGGTCTACCATCACGAGATGTTCTGACTTTTTTAATGGCCTTATGTATATGGTCATCTTTTATTATTATCTCTTTTAAGTGTTTTATTGCATTTTCTGGTTTTGGATATTTGCTTATAAATTCTTGTATTAAAATTGACATTGCAGTATTAATAATTGCTCCAAGATCTGCTCCACTGAATCCATCTGATAATTCAGCAATTTTCTCTAGTTTTACTTCTGAAGATAATGGTATGTCTTTAGTATGTATTGATAAAATTTCTTCTCTTGCTTTTTTATCTGGCAATGGGATATATAGTAATTTATCTATTCTCCCAGGTCTAATTATTGATGGGTCGACAATATCTAAACGATTTGTAGCGGCCATTACTATTACTCCATTTAACTCTTGTATTCCATCAAGTTCCGTAAGCAGTTGACTTACTATTCTCTCAGTTACCATTGAATCTCCTCCACCACCTCTAGCTGGAACTAATGCATCTATTTCATCAAAGAATATAATACATGGTGAAGCTTGTCTAGCTCTTCTAAATATCTCTCTTACTCCACGTTCAGATTCTCCTACCCATTTGGATAAAACTTCCGGACCTCTTACACTTATAAAATTGGCTTCACTTTCTTTGGCTACTGCTTTTGCTAATAATGTTTTACCTGTACCAGATGGTCCATGTAATAAAATTCCTTTTGGCATTTTATATCCTATTTTCTGATATAAATTATCAAATTTAAGTGGCCATTCTATAGCTTCTTGTAATTCCTTCTTTATTTTATCTAAATTTCCTATATCGTTCCAACTTATGTCTGGAGTTTCTAAATATACTTCTCTCATTGCTGAAGGTGTTACATCTGTAAATGCTTTTTCAAAGTCTATCATAGTTACTATTAGATCTGCAAGTACTTCTGGTTGTAATTTTTCTTCTTCTAAATTTAATTTTGGTAATATTCTTCTTAATGTTTTCATTGCCGCTTCTTTACATAATCCTTCTATATCTGCGCCTACATAGCCATGTGTTGTTGAAGCTAATTTTTCTATATCAACATCTTCAGTTAGTGGCATATTTCTTGTATGAATTTGCAAGACTTCTAATCTACCTTTTCTATCTGGAACCTTTATCTCTATTTCTCTATCAAATCTACCTGGACGTCGTAAAGCGGGATCTATGGCATTTTGTCTATTAGTGGCTGCAATAACAATTACCTTTCCTCTACCTTCTAATCCATCCATCAAAGATAATAATTGGCTTACTACTCTTCTCTCTACTTCCCCTGTTACTTCTTCTCTTTTTGGAGCTATTGAATCTATTTCATCAATAAATATTATTGTAGGTGCTTTTTCTTTACCCTCTTTAAATATATCTCTTAGTCTAGCTTCTGATTCTCCATAAAATTTACTCATTATTTCAGGTCCACTAATACTTATGAAGTGAGCGTTACTTTCATTTGCTACTGCTTTTGCTAATAATGTTTTACCTGTTCCAGGCGGTCCATATAATAGAACACCTTTTGGTGCTTCAACTCCTAACTTCTCAAAAATTTCTGGATGTCTTAAAGGTAATTCAATCATTTCTCTTACCTTTAATATTTCCTCTCTTAATCCTCCTATATCTTCATAAGTTACTTGAGGTACTCCTCTTACTGAATCTCCTTTTTCTGATATGGAAAATACTGTTCTTTGAGTTATAATTACTGCGTCTGTCATAGGACTAATTCCTAAAACTTGAAATGTTAATCTACCTCCAAAATAAGGAATCATTATATTATCTCCTTTAGTTAAAGGCACACTTTCTAAAGCATCTGCTAAATATCTTTCATCAATAGGTGGAATAGTTTCTAATGGTGCTACTATTACTTTTTCTGCAGGTTGAGCAGTTATTTTTCTTATAGTTAATGTATCACCAATTGATACACCTGAATTATTTCTTATTAATCCATCAACTCTTAATATCTTTCTTCCTTCATCAGAAGGATATAATGGTAAACATTTTGCAACAGTTTTACGTTTACCTTTTATTTCTATAATATCTCCAGTAGAAGCTCCTAATAAGTCCATAGCGTCATAATCTATTCGAGCTACTCCTCTTCCTACATCTCTTGTGTATGCTTCTAATACTTTTAGAATAATTTCTTTTGTCAATTATTTTTCTCTCTCAGTTACTTATTTATTTATTATTATTATACTTTGCTTTCTTAAAAATCTTAAATATATTAATCTTATTTATTCTCTATTAATTCAATCCATATTCCGTTTGGATCTGTTATAAAAGCTATTTTTGAATCTGAACCTCTTAATGAATAAGGCTCTTTTGCAATATTGATTCCTTTATTTCTAAAATCAATAATTGCTTCTGTTAAATTATCTGTTGCAAAGGCAAGATGGTCTAATTCATCTCCCCCATTATAATCATCTTTATCAAACCAATATGTTAATTCAACTGAATTTCCTGATTCTGAATCACTTAAAAACGCTATTTCTGCATTATTTTCTTTTATTTCCCGTCTTTTAATTAATTTTAGTCCAATTATTTCTTTATAAAATTTAATTGATTCTTCCATGTTTTTTACTGTAATTGAGGTATGTAAAAATTTCATTTAATATTAACCACCATTCATATATTAAATATTTTTCTAAATTTTTTATATATGTATTTATTATGATAAAGTTTAAGCATAAGCCTCAAGTATACTAAATAAATTGCCTAAAGAATTAAAAACAGAAAAAGAATTTAGATCAGTTATTAATCGATCTATAGAATGTAGAGTACTTAAACAAAAAAATCATGTAAAAATAAAACTTAGAACTAAAAATATATTATATACTTACAAAACTTCTGAAGATAAATTAAATAATTTAACTAAAGATGTTAAAATTCCGGTAATAACTATAGCATAATTTATACTTCAATTGTTTGTCCTGGTTCAGGAGCTATTACTGACCAGCCAAATTTCTTTTTTATATCACTTGCTAAATCAAGACATGATTGATTTTCACCATGAATAGCCAAAACCTTTGGATTTCCTTGTATTTTATTAAACATATCAAATAACTCTTTTTGACCACTGTGTGATGAAAAATCAAATTTCTCTACATCACATTTTACTTTTACTTTTTTACCATTAATTAATACTATTCTCTTATCCCAAAGTGTTTTTCCTGGAGTATTTGGAGCCTGAAAAGATACTAATGCTACACCATTTTCTGGTCTTTTTGTAATTATTTTTTTGTAAAATGCTGCAGTCCCTCCAACTAGCATTCCTGCAGGTGCTATAATAACTCCTGGATTATCTACTACTTTTCTTCTTTCTCCCCAATCATTAATGATATTTGCTGAGTTTAACGCTTGATTAAATAACTGTGGATCTCTTAAATAATTTTGATATTTTACTAAAACATCATTTGTTCTTAGCGCCATTCCATCTATTGAAACTGGGTATGGAAAATTATGATTTTTTAAAACACAAGCTATCTCTTGTGATCTTCCAATAGCAAAAGCTGGAACAAGTAATACACCTTTTCTTTCAACTACTTTTCTAGCAAAGTTGACAAATGTCTTCTCCACTTCATCTCTTGGTTTGTGATTTGATGATCCATATGTGCTCTCAGTTATAATTACATCTAATTCTCCAAAATCTAACTCTGCTCCTCTAATTAATTGAGTTGGTATGGCGTTTATATCCCCTGTATAAAGAATTCTTTTTGAACCTGATTCTAATGTTATTGATGCTCCACCTGGTATATGACCAGCTTCTTTATAAGTTGTTAAGAATTCACCTATTTGCACACTTTCATTTAATTTTATATCTTTAGTATATTTCTTCATAGCTTTTATTTCTGGATGTTGAAACGGTAAGTAATATCCTGAAATATTTATAAAATCATTTAATAGTAAATCCATTAATTCAAGTGAAATATCTGTTGAATATAGATCTACTCCGCCATTAACATAAAACATTGGTAAACCACCACAATGATCCAAATGAGCATGTGATAAAAGTATTGAATCAATATCATTTGGTGATATATGTAATGGAAATTCTGGTTCTTTGTTAGTTATAGCTCCATAATCTAATAGTAAGTTCGTGTTATCTCCTTTAATTAAAAAGGCTGATTTTCCTACCGTTCGAGCAGCTCCAAGCGCTTTAATTTCCATTTTTTGTCTCTTCTATGAAAAACTTTTCAACTAGTATGTTTAAACCTTGTTATGATGTTCCGTATATTACCTGATAATCTAAAATTTGATGGCTTTACATTAGTTACTGGATTTCATGGAATTGGAGTAACTGGATATTGGTCTATTAAATATATGATTCAAAATCTTAAAGCGCGTCGTATTGGTATTATAGATACTGATAAAGTATCTCCTGTTTCCAGTACTGCTAATAAATCAATTGTGACACCTTTTGAATTATATAGAAAAGATAATTTAATTTTTTTCAAAACGGAAATTCAACCTCTTCAAGGTTATGAAATACATTTTTATAGAGAATTATGTGACTGGATTATTAAGTCAAAATTTAAAGAAGTTGTTTTAATTGGTGGATTAGATGCTAGCTTACAAAATGATAAATCAATGTATCGATTAGTTCATACAAGTGCATATAAACCTAAAAAGAATTTAAAAGGCGCTCTTATCCTTGAAAGTGATCGATTAATTGTTGGGCCTGTAGCGTTAATGTTAAATTATTTTGAAGCAATGTTTTTTCCATCATATGCTATTTTACCATATGCGTCAGCAGAACGAGTTGATCCTAGAGCTGCTGCAACATCTGTTGTAACTATCTCTGATCACTATTCTTTAAATATCAATGTTGAGTCGTTAATTAAAGGTGCAGAAGATCTAGAATCTCAAATTGCTCAAAATCAGAGTGTTAAACCACCTAAACGTCCTGATTCGTTTTATACTTGATTTTTTATTCTGCTTTTACAGATTTCAATTGAGTTGATTTACATACAGGACAATATGACATAGGACTTTTAATTATTGTCCCACAATTCATACAACTAGTAGAAGTTTTGTCTTTACCATATGATATTCTTGCATATGTTTTTCTTATCATATTTAACTCACTTCTTTTTCGCTCTTCCCATTTCTCAACTTTTTCTGAATCATGTTTTTCCTTTTGTGTTGTGGTTAACCAATCTCCACAATTTTTACAATAAGGATATTGTACTCCTGTTTGTGAAAGATTAATTTTCACATCTGTTCTTGAAGCATACATTACATCATTGAATTTAACATTTCTACAATTGCATGTCATTAACATATCTTCAAATTATACAATTACTTAAATTATTACTAAATTAGGTAATATTTACTAAGTTCTGATAGTGAATATTCTTGTATGGTTGAAGAATTATTACTTGTACCAGGCCCTACAGCAATTCATAATAGAGTTAAAAAAATTTTAAG
>CAXETO010000026.1:0-8130 GCA_963999255.1 uncultured archaeon
CAACTACAATATTTTCCTTTGTTCTATCTACAAATCTAGGAGAACGCTTTAGTCCCTTATTAGCATCTATATTAATTTTAGGCGTTCCAAGTATTTTACTTGGTATGGTATCTCCATATGCTATTAAATTAACTACTAAAAAAATAGAAATAATTGGTAAATCAACTGGTAATCTCTATTCTATATCAACTCTAGGAAGTATAGTTGGAACTTTTCTAACTACTTTTTATTTAATTCCTGAAGCTAGTCTAACCACTAATCTTTATGGAGTTAGTATCGTGTTAATTGCAACTTCTCTATTTGGTTTAACTCTAATGCTCAAACCTTTTGCTTTATTATCTATCTTTATTTGTATTATACTTGTTTTTACTCCAAATATTAATGAAATTGGGGTAGTTGAGAAACGTGACACTATGTATCATAGATTAATAGTAACTGATGATAATCTATCATCTATTCGTACTTTAATTCTTGATAATAATTTTCATAGTGCAATGGATCTAAAAGACACTGATAGAGTTGTATATCTCTACACTGGACTCTTTCATCTTGGATTCGCTTATAATCCTGATATAATAGACGTTCTGTTTATTGGTGGAGGAGGCTTTTCTGGACCTAAAAGATTTCTTAAAGATTATTCTAATGTTAAAATTGATGTTGTTGAAATTGATTCAGATGTTATTGATATTTCTAAAATATATTTTAATGTTAGTGAAGATCCACGAATGAATATATATGTTAATGATGGTCGAGTATTCTTACGTACTACTGATCAAATTTATGATTTAATAGTACTTGACGCATATGGTAAAACCTATGTTCCATTTCATCTTATGACAAAAGAATTTCATCAATTAATTTCTAATCATTTATCTGATAATGGCGTTCTTGTTTTTAATATAATTACTTCATTAGATGGTTCTGCATCCGAATTATTTAAAGCTGAATTGAAAACTATGAAAGAAATCTATCCTATAGTTGATATTTATCAAGTTTCAAACATTTCTTCTGATTTATTTGTGCAAAACGTAATAATCATAGCTCATAAAAATGTTAATTCACTTTCTAATCAAAAACTAATTGCAAATTCTCAAAATATCATTTCTGCTATAAATACTGAAGAAATAATTAAGAAACGTTATACTGAAAATCTTGATTTATCTGATTCTATTATACTTACTGATGATTATGCGCCTGTTATGAATCTATTAAATCCTGTAACAGGAAAATTATTAATAAAAGAAATTATATTGAATAATGAAACTATAAGTAAAATTGAAAATGTTACACAACCTATTGTATGATTTCTAATCTTTATTTAATGTTATTTCCATAAATGGTAATCTTATGTTCTTTCCATCTGGCGCTATTACTTCTTCACCATTGATTTTTATATCTGCAATTTTTACATTGTTAATAAATTTGTTTTTTAATAAATTTGAAACTTCCACTACATTGTTTATTGCTTTACCTCTAGCTCTTAGTTTAATTTTTTGCTCTCCATTATTAAAAGCAGTTATACATGCAGTAACGTAATTTAGTATTGGCTTCTTAGTTCCTACTATTACTAAGTTAGAATCAGAAACAGTTTTTTTATCTTTTAGAATTTTGTTGTCTATCTCTTCTTTTGGTTTCCCTTTTCTTAAAGCTTTTGTTCTACGTGTTAATTCTAGAATTACTTCTCTTTCTTCATCTTCTGTATTTCCTGATCTTGTTAATAAGTCACTTTGATCCATATATTTCTATATAATTACTAATTAGGTATTTAATTCTTTTAAAATAATTCTATTATTTTTTATTAAAATTTTTCTTTATTATATTAATATTCATTTATTTTAATAATTGATAGTATATTGTCTAATTTTTCATTATTAAATTCCCAAAATAATCTGTCTATAATGGAAATACTTTTATTATTAGATTAAAAAGTTCCTATAATAGAATAATAACTGATATGGAGTGTTTATGTTATGAATGAAGAGATTTATATTAGGGTTGGAGGAACTGCTGGACAAGGTGGTGCTTCGACTGGTGAAACTATTGCTAAAAATTTTGCTAGACATGGACTTAATGTTTGCACTCAAACTAGTTATCAATCTGCTATTCGTGGAGGACATAATTGGATTGAAATTCGTGCTTCGGATAAAACTGTTTATTCACAAGGTGATGGGTTAGATATTCTAATTGCGCTTAATCAAAATACTGTTGAAATTCATGGTAAAAAAATCACTCCTTCTGGTGGAATAATTTATGATATTAATAAAATTAGAGATGTTGATAATTTCATTGATTCTTCTGTAACAAAATTTGGTTTACCTATGACCGAATTACTTAATAAATCTCTTGATATGGTATCTACTAAATATGGTCAAGAAACTGCACAGAAATTTGGGAAACTTCCTGTCCAGAATACTATTATGATTGGAACACTTGTTCATTTGTTATCTTTAAAATTTGAAATTCTAGAGAGTGTTATTAAAACTATTTTTGGTAAGAAAAAAATTGAAGTAATAGAATTTAATATTGACCTAGCAAAAAACGCTTATAATTATTCAAAAACTAATTTCTCGCCTGTAAAACATAGCCTAAAATTTTCTAATGTCCCAAAAATATTAATTACAGGAAATTTTGCTACTGCTATTGGAGCAGTTGCATCAGAATGTAAATTTTATTCTGCATATCCAATGACTCCTGCTTCATCAATATTACATTGGTTAACTTCAAACTCTAAATCATATGGCGTAGCAGTTAAACAATGTGAAGATGAATTATCAGTAATTAATATGGCGATTGGTGCAAGTCATGGTGGTGTAAGGTCTATGTGTGGAACTTCTGGTGGAGGTTTTTCTTTAATGGTTGAAGCAATTAGTATGGCTGGCATGAGTGAAATACCTGTAGTTGTTGTAAATTCACAACGTACTGGACCTTCTACTGGATTACCAACAAAAACTGAACAAGGTGATCTAAATCTAATGTTTGGTGCTGGTGCTGGTGATTTCCCTAAAATTATTTTAGCACCACGAGATATTTCAGAATGTTATTCCACTACTTGTGAAGCTTTTAATCTCGCTGACAAATATCAATGTCCTGTTATAATTGCGTTAGATTTGTATCTTTCTGAGCATTATCAAACTACAGAAGCATTTGATTTTAATGTTAAAATTGATAGAGGTGAATTAGCTAAAGAAAACACTGCTGATATACCATATAACCGTTATAAGTTTACTACTTCTGGAATATCACCGCGTGCAATTCCAGGTCAAGAAGGTAATATGTTTACAGCTGCTACTGATGAACATAATGAACATGGTGATAATATAAGTGATGTATTTGCCGGAATTCCTGAACATATTATAATGCGAGAGAAACAAATGAAAAAAAGAATGAATAAAATGGAGTTAATAAAAGATGACATTCAACTTCCAGAAATCTGGGGTGATGATAATGCACAAATCACTCTCTTAGGTTGGGGATCAACTTGGAGTCAAATTAAAGATGCAATAAACTTGTTACAAAAAAATGGTAAGAGTGTTAATTCTATTCAATATAAATATATTTGGCCTTTTCAAGATCGTGAATCAGAAGAATTACTTAAATCTTGTAAGAAAATAGTTCTTGTTGAATCAAATTATACTGGACAATTTGGAAGTATAGTTACATCAAATACTGGAATTACTCTTAAAAATAAGATATTAAAATACAATGGTGAACCATTTTATCCTCTTGAAATACAAACTGGAATTGAAAAAATTATAAATGATAGTACTGAACAAACTATACATGTTGGAGTTGAAGGAATTATAAATGGCTGAAATACAACTTTATAGATCCAAAGTCACTCCTGATTGGTGTCCAGGTTGTGGTGATTTTGGAGTTTTAAATGGGATACAAAAAGCTATAGCATCACTTGATATTAAACCTAAAGATGTTCTAATCGTGTCTGGTATAGGCTGTTCTTCTAATCTCCCTCATTATGTTAATACTTATGGTTTTCACTCAATTCATGGTAGGTCTATTCCAGTAGCTACTGGAGCTAAGTTAGCTAATAAAGATTTAAATGTAATTGCTGTTGGTGGTGACGGTGATGGCTATGGAATTGGACTTGGACATCTTATTCATGCTATGCGAAGAAATCTGAATTTAACATATATTGTTATGAATAATGGAATATATGGTCTAACCACTGGTCAAGCTTCTCCTACTTCAAGTTTAGATATGTCTACTAAATCCACTCCTGGTGGTGTTATTGAGAATCCTATCAATTCTATTCCATTAGCGATAGTATCTGGAGCAACTTTTGTAGGCCGTGCGTTTTCCGGTGATACAAATCATATGTCTGAATTAGTTACAAATGGCATTACTCATAATGGATTTTCTATGATTGATGTTTTTAGTCCTTGTGTAACTTATAATAAAATTAATACATATGATTGGTATAGAAATAAAGTCTATAAATTAGAAGATGATTACGACCCTACTAATCTTGAATCTGCTATTAAAAAATCTTATGAATATGAAGATCGTATTCCTACTGGATTAATTTATAAAGCTGACAAACCTACATATGAAGAACAAGATTCTGTTCTTAGCCAAGTGGCTTTAATTAAACAAGATGCAATAAAACTTAACGATCAATCTCTAGATGAATTTCGTTAAAATCCTCTTTTTTCATGTTCCACTCATAAATAATAATAAAAGTATTTTTACTTCTAAAATATTATTTTTTCTTCAAACTATCTAAAGCATCTCTAATTTCATCAACTGATGCTTCCTCTTCAATTGTTGTTATATCTCCTACTGTTTTACCTGACGCTATTGCTTTTACAATTCTGCGCATAATTTTACCACTTCTAGTTTTAGGTAAAGTATTTACAAAATATAATTCTGATGGCACTGCAATTGACGATAATTCAACTTTTACATGTTTAGTCAATTCTTGTCTCAATTCTTCTGTAGGTTCATACCCTTGTTTTAATGTTACAAAAGCAACTATGGCTTCACCTTTTATATCATCAGGTCTTCCAGCAACTGCTGATTCTGCTACTGAAGAATGTGAAACTAATACATCTTCAATTTCAATTGTTCCTAATCTATGACCTGCTACATTTAATACCTCATCTGCTCTTCCTAATAACCAAAAATATCCATCATTATCTTTTAATGCATAATCTCCAGGATAATATATTCCAGGAAATTTACTCCAATAAACTTCTTTATATCTTACATCATCATTATATAATCCCATAAACATTCCTGGCCACGGTTTTTTTATAACAATATATCCTTTTCTCCCATTTTCTAATGCATTTCCTTTTTCATCAACTATATCTGCTTCAATACCTGGCAGTGGATAAGTTGCTGAACCTGGTTTCAATGGAACTAAACCTAAATTTGGTGAAGCTGATATTAACGCACCTCCTGTTTCTGTTTGCCACCATGTATCTGAAATTGGACATCTGCCTCCACCAATAACATTATAATACCATTCCCAAGCTGCTGGATTTATAGGTTCACCAACAGTTCCTAATATTCTTAAAGACTTTAAATCATGCTTATTGGGTAATTCATCACCAAATTTCATTAAAGCACGAATTGCTGTAGGTGCAGTATATAATATAGTTACTTTATATTTCTCAATTATCTCCCACCATCTATCTTTATTAGGATAATCTGGGGCGCCTTCATACATTATTGATGTAATTCCATTACTTAAAGGTCCAAAAATTATGTAGGTATGACCAGTTACCCAGCCAATATCTGCAGAACACCAATATATATCTTCATCATTGACATCAAATACCCACTTTGTAGTTCTGTTTGCATATAACAAATATCCGCCTGTACTATGTACTACGCCTTTTGGTTTACCTGTTGTACCTGAAGTATATAATATGTATAAAGGATGTGAAGATTCCACTTGCTCAGGTTCAACATATGCAATTTCGTTTTTTACTAAATCATCCCACCAATGATCTCTTTTATTAACCATTTTAATATCATTGCCAACTCTTTTATATACAATAACATTTTTAACTGAAGGTGTTTCTTTTACTGCATCATCTACAATATTTTTTAATTCTATAATTTTACCTCTTCTATATCCTCCATCTGTAGTTATCACTAATTTTGCTTGTGAATCATTTATTCTACCTGCTAACGCATTAGCGCTGAATCCTGAAAAAATTACTGTAAATATCGCTCCTATTCTAGCGGCTGATAAAATTGCTATCTGAAATTCTGGTATCATCGGCATACATATAGCTATTTTGTCACCTTTTTTTATACCCAGTTTTTTTAACGCGCTAGCAAAGTTGTTTACTTCTCTAAATAAATCTAAATATGTTAACACTCGCGTATCTCCAGGTTCACTCTCCCAAATTATCGCTGCTTTTGTTTTCTTCTCCGTTTTTATATGTCTATCAACTGCATTATAACATGCGTTAATCTTTCCGCCAACAAACCATTTTGCAAAAGGATTCTTCCATTCTAATACTTTATTCCAAGATTTATACCAATCTAAGTTTCTTGCTTCTTTATCCCAAAAATCTTCTATATTTTCTATAGCTAAATTCGTATAGTTTTTATATTTATTAGTTGGCCACCTTCTATCTTCTATTGGTAGACCTAATATTTCTTTTTCATTATTTGTCATATTTTTTATTATTATTTAGTTTATGAATAAATATTTCTGTTTTTTCTTTATTTTCTATTTGTTTTATTAATCAAATTAGTTTCTCTACCAGCAATTTTCCATTTTGCTTCTATTCTATTATTTTTTATTCCAATTAATTGATTAAACATGTTAACACACGTACAAACATGATAAGGAATTATTTCTATTTTGTCACCTACTTTTAAATTATTAGTTCTCTGAAAATCTATTGCGCTATGTTCTTCCCACATCTGTTTTATTTTTCCATCATATCCTACTATCTTATGGTTAAGTAATCCTGTATCGTTACATAGTGATTTCTTTCCAGCGTCTACTACTGCTATTTTTGTGTTTGGTTTACTTATTACTGTAGTTATAACAGTTGTTGCACAACGTTCTTGTTTTATTACCTCTCTTTCAACTTGCATATAATCGTAAAATACATAGTTTCCTGGTCTAATTTCTGTCACCCCCTCTATTTTTGTCGAAATCTTTGCTGAAGGTGTTGACCCTACACTGATTTCTTTTATTTCAATTCCTGAATTTTTTATATCTTTGGCAATATCTACTATTTTATTGATAATTTTATTTACAGTTATTTCTCTTTTATTGTGATTAAAAATATTATACGCTTGTCCTTCATAACACATTAAACCTTCTACATTAACTCCTTTTAATTGAGTTATTTTATTAACAAATTTTAATGTTTTTTGAATAGGTATTCCACATCTCCCTCCTCCTATGTCAATTTCAACTATTACATTAAATTTACCCTCTTTTTTATTTGCGTATTTATCTAATTGAATTACTGAATCTAGTGAATCAACTGCAGTAGTAATTTTACATTTCTGTGCCAATTCAAATAAACGAGAAATTTTTGGTTGACCTATTATCTGTGTTGGTATTAAAATATCTGTTATCCCATTTTCGTACATAATCTCTGCTTCACTTACTTTCTGACAACAAATTCCACTAGCGCCATAACTTAATTGTATTTTTGCAATTTCAGGAATTTGATGTGTTTTTGTATGAGGTCTTAATTTAACATTATATTTTTTTGTATAATCTGACATTTCTTTTATATTGCTAATCATTTTATCTAAATTTACAATTACTGCTGGTGTATCAATATTTTCTTTTAATGTTACATCAGTCATAATTTTAACTTAATATACAGATTGTATTTAAAATATGTTTACTATATATTAAATCTGATTGATTACTGCAATAATATTAGCCGCTGGTATGTCCACAAGAATAAGTAAAGTTAAACAAACTTTAGTATTAGGATCAAAACCAATTTTACAACATGTTATAGATAATATTAAAAATTCTATGATTGATAATATCATTTTAGTTTTAGGTTATAAATATAATGAAATACTTGAAAAACTTGATGTTTCAGGAATTAATGTGAACATAAATCCTAGTTATGAAAATGGACTTAGTTCGTCTTTAAAAGTTGTATTAAAAATCTT
>CAXETO010000027.1:0-8094 GCA_963999255.1 uncultured archaeon
GGAGATGTTACAATTACAAATGATGGAGCAACAATTCTTAAAGAAATTGATGTACAACATCCTGCAGCTAAGATGATGGTAGAAATTTCAAAAGCTACTGATAATGAAGTAGGTGATGGAACAACTTCATCAGTTGTTTTAGCAGGTGCATTATTAGAAAAAGCTCAAGAATTATTAGATAAAGATGTTCATCCAACAGTTATAGTTGATGGATATGCTAACGCAGCTGAAAAAGCAATTGAGATATTAAATAGAATAGCGGTTAAAGTAGATACCAAAGATACAAAATTATTAGAGAAAGTAGCAGCTACTAGTTTAGCCTCTAAATTAGTATCTGAAGATAGTAAAGAGCTATCAAGTATTGTTGTTGAAGCAGTATTAAAAATTGCAGAAAAAGATAGTACTGGCAAATATAAAGTAGATAAATCAAATATTAAAATTGAAAAGAAAGCAGGAGGTTCAATAGCAGATACTGAATTGATTCAGGGAATAACATTAGATAAAGAAGTAATACATGCAGGGATGCCGAAAAGAGTTACTAAAGTAAAAATTGCAATGGTTAATGCGCCACTTGAAGTAGAAAAAACTGAGATGTCTGCAGAAATCAGAATTAATGATCCAGCACAAATGCAAGCATTTCTAGATGAAGAGAACAATATTTTGAAGACAATGGTTGATAAAATTAAATCTGTAGGAGCAACACTATTAGTATGCCAAAAAGGAATTGATGATGTAGCACAACATTATTTATCTGCTAATAAAATAATGGCCTGTAGAAGAATTAGAGAAAGCGATATGACAAAATTAGCTAAAGCAACAGGTGGACGAGTTGTAGCTAATATAGAAGATTTAAGTAAAGCAGACTTAGGTTATGCAGAATTAGCAGAAGAAAGAAAGATAGAAGATGATAAATGGGTATTTATTGAAGGGGCAAAAAATCCTAAATCTGTAACAATATTAACTAGAGGAGGATCACAAAGAATAGTAGATGAAGCAGAAAGATCAATCAATGATGCTGTAATGGTTATAAAAGATGTATTAGAAAAACCAGCAATTGTTGCTGGAGGAGGATCAGGAGAATCACTAGCAGCACATGAATTATTAAAATGGTCAGAAAAACTTTCAGGTAGAGAACAACTAGCAGTACAAGCATTTGCAGAAGCATTAGAGTCTATACCTTTAAGTTTAGCAGAAAATGCTGGATTAGATCCAATAGATATCCAAGTAAAATTACGTAACGCCAATAGTGAAGGAAAGAAGTGGATAGGAGTAAATGTAAATAGTGGATCAGTAAGTAATCTATTTGATCAAAATATTTTAGAACCATTATCAGTAAAAGAACAAATAATCAAAGCTGCAAATGAAGCTAGTGGTCTTATATTAAGAATAGACGATGTAATTGCTTCAGGTAAACAAGAAGCAGGAGCTGGAATGCCGGGAGGACCAATGATGACTCCAGGTTCTATGCCAATGATGGGCGGAATGTAAAATATTAATTTATAAAACGTAATCAATAGATTCTAATCCACCTATTATTTCACCAGATAAAGTTAGTATCACAGCACTATTTATACTACTAAAAAATTTTTTTACTATTGGAGATATAATCTCTCCAGGTAATTGAGGTTTAGTAATATTAGACAATTCAGTATTAAAAGATGGTAGAACTATAATTTCATTTATATTAATTTTATCAGAATTTATTAATTTGAAATTAGTTTTAAATATTAACCATACCTGTTTTCCATTTAATAAACTATTTTTTTGTTTATATCTAGGATGTAGATGCCCCATAATTATTTTATTAACATATTCAAGATTATTAGGAAATTTTGTGTGACCATGACATAAATATGTTTTATCAATTGTAAAACCAGTGTTTTCAAAGATTATATTTGAAGGTAAAATATTTTCTATATTACCATCATGATTTCCTTTTACAATTTTAACATTTATTTTTTCAGATATTTTACTTAAGAATTGTGGGACTAGATAATATTCTGATGAGGATATAGTTTTATAACTATATTTTATATCTCCAAGTATTATAAGTTCATCAGGATTATATTTATCAATTAATAGAAATATTTGATCTAACATTTTTTTAATAGATGATTTAATATTTACTTTATTATTTAAGATAATATCTTCAAAACCAATATGTAGATCACTTATAATAATAGATTTCTTTTTTTTAATAGTAATTAATAATGCAGGATATGGGAAAAGAATTTTAATATTAACCAATTTTTGATATTCTAATTTCTAAAATATATAAAATATACTTAATATTTTTCATTTTATCAATTAAAATAAAAAATTACATGTTTTAAATTACAACTAATCTAAAACATATAATTATGATATTAATAGATTTAATTATGCGCCGGCTTCTTTGATTCTGGCCCAAGCTTCTATATGGTAATCAAGTTCATCAACCCATGATTCAATGTTACCCATATTACTAATAATAGTATCAATTGAACCACGGTCCTTTACATTACCGTTAGGACTTGAAGTTCCTGAATCATTAGACCAGTCATAAGTAAGAGGATCAAACAATGCATTTGCTATCCATTCATCTTGACCTGGAACAATTTCATCAATTGATTTATAGGTTGATTTACCCATGAAATTCCAGTCATAGAATTCTTTACCACATGCTTGTTTTGTTTCTTCTGAACCATATGTAGCAGTTTGATAAGCTTGGAGAGCCATATCTCGAGCAAATTTTCCACCTAATCTATGATTCAAGTAGGCATATGCTCTAGGAAGATCAGCTTCCGCACATCCAGCTAATATATGTTCAGTACCAAACCATCCAATAACACCTTCTTTTGGTGATAGATAATAAGCTGGTACACCAGATGCTCTCGCTGCAAATACAGCAGAATTCCAACAATCTTCTAACCAAACTTCTCTTGATACCATCAAATTAAGACTTGTACCAAAATCAGCCCAATAACCTTTAAATTGACCTTCAGCAGCATGAGAAGCCATGAAATCAGCTACAACATCTACTTCAGCAGGTTTTAGATTATTAATTGCATCAGGTTCAGCCATTTGACCACTACCAGCTAGATACATAGCATACATTGGTAATGCTACAGTTGGAATATCAATAATAGCGACTTTACCTTTATATTGTCGATCAAACATTGCACCCCATGTACCTGGGTCTTTATCAACAAATTCAGGATTAATAGCATAAGAGTCAACTCCCCACATAATAGGTAATCCAGTAAATTCAGAGCCTTCTTTACCTGGAGCCCAAGTATCATTTATCAATGCTTGACCAAGTTTTTCACCAATAACAGCTTTAGGATCCTGATATAATGGAGCAACATTATTATTATTCCATTTTGGAACACTACCAACAGGAATATTTTGTATTAGACTACCATCTTCAGCATGTATAACAGCTTGAGCCCAAGCACCCCATATAATTGCAGTATCCCAATCTCTACCTTTTGCAGCTATAATATCAATACCAATTGTACCGGCACCACCTAGTGATACTTCTAACTCAATTCCTAGATCAGCTTTTAATGCATCAGTATATGATTCAGGAGTATAAAGTGGAGCATATGCCAATACACGTAATGAACCAGAAACATCTACAGGAGCAGCGCCACCAAGAATACTAGAATCTTGTGTAACAGTATATGCCACACCTCCAATAATAGCAAGAGCAGCTACACCAGCAGCAGCTTTACCTGCAGTGCTAAGAGCATCTCTTCTACTCATTTTTTTATCTTTAATATCATTTACTATACTATCGTCTTTAGACATGACAAATAATAAATATCGATATAATTTAAAGTTTTTTTATAAATTAAACCGATATTGTTCAAAAAACATATAAAAATAGAGAAAAACGCAGAATATAACATAAATTTAAGAGTTTTTTGAAAAATATTTTTAAAAATAACGTATTAGACAGTATAAAAAAAGAATATAGTATAAATTTAAAGTAATAGTAATAAGACATTAAAGTCATAAGTTAGCATTATTAATTCAATAAATAATTAGGTAATAAAAATGAGTAGAATAAAAGAATATATAAAATCACATATGCATGTAATAATGGTATTACCAGTTATAATTTGGGTCGCCATATTTTTATTTGGGCCATTACTTATAATAGGAACTTTTAGTTTTTACACCAATACAACTTTAGGATATTTACCACAATTAACTTTAGAGAATTATGCCAAATTAATTACTGAACCAATATATGGAAGCATATTTACTTTCACAATATATAACGCAGTATTAATTACTATAATATCTTTATTTGTAGGGTATCCAGTAGCATATTACTTAGCTTTTAAAATTAAAAATGATAACACAAGATTATTATTAGTACTTGTTTTAATAATACCATTTTGGGTAGATTTTACAACAAAATTAATGGCGTGGTTCCCAATTTTAGGTACAAACGGAGTAATAAATTATAGTTTAATTAGTTTAGGAATAATTAATGATCCAATAAGTCTTTTTATACTTTCACCTACCGCAGCTACAATTGTGATGCTTCAAACATATGTACTATTTATGATAGCGCCGATTTTATTAGGTTTGGGTAATGTAGACTATGACATATATAATGCTGCTGAAACTTTAGGCGCTAGTAGATTACAGATATTTAGACATATAACATTACCATTATCAAGACCAGGAATAGTAATAGGATCTTCATTTGTATTTGTGATGACAATGGGAGATTTTGTTACTCCTAGAATATTAGGTGGTTCAATGCAAACTATTGGAATTCTAGTAGCAATGCAATCTTCACTATTAAATTGGCCATTAGCAAGTGCATTAGCAACAGTAATCATAATAATAACATTAATTGTTGTATTAACATTATTTAAAATAGTTAATGTTGGGAAATTGGTGTTCTAGAACAATGAAAAAATTAGATTATATATTAGCAGGTTATTTTGGATTAATATTATTATTCATATACGCTCCAATACTCTCAGTAATAATATTTTCATTCAATGAAGGATCAGGTTTAAGTTTACCATTAACAGGATTTAGTACAAAATGGTACGTCAAATTCTTTAGCAATAAAGCAGCAGTCACTGCATTAATTGAAAGCGTAAAATTAGCAGTAGCTACAACAATTGTAACAACTATATTAGTAGTTATTACAGCTCTTTCTTTTAGAAGAGGATTAAGATTTAGAACTCCGTTACTCTACATAATTTTATTAGGAATCTTAACTCCAGGAGTAATATATGGTCTTGGAGCAGCAATACTTTATGGACAAATATTAAACACGTCATTATCAATATGGACAGCAATACCAATAGAAGTAATTTGGACATTGCCATTTGGACTAATTTTAATGTTAGCTAGATTTGATCCAGAGTTAGCAACATATGAACAAGCGGCAAGAACATTAGGCGCAAATGAAATACAAGTTTTTAGACAAATTACATTACCATTAATATCAGTACATGTAATTGCAGTAGCATTATTTAGTTTCACATTAACATTTGGGGAATTATTACGTACAATGTTTGTTATGAAAAATCCTCCAGTATTACCATTATATGTATACAGTTGGACAACAAATGCAGCATTAACACCAGATTTTTACGCAATAGGAACTTTTACAATATCAATATCATTTATTCTACTATTTATAGCGGGTCTTTTACTGTCTAAAGGTTCAGGAAAGAAAATATAATTAATTAAATAAATTTAAAGTTTGATCCAACAGAAGTTTTTAACGATGCATCATATATATGATGAGCGACAGCTATATCTGTAGAACCCATACCTATAGGATTAAACATAATTATTTCATTATCATTAGATCTGCCAGATTTTTTATTTATTAGTATATCAAATATTTCAGAATATATATCATCAATTTGAATAATATTTTCATTAATATAATCCTTCAACACACCACGATGTAGAGCTTGTTCTAAATGATCCACGATAATTTTATCAACTATTTTACATGTATTAGCATCAATTTCTTTATAAGAGCCAAGAGCAATAATTAGAGAACCAGGAATAATCTTATCTCCAAATATTACAGGTTCTTTTGAGTTAGTAGCAGATACAACAATATCAGCATTCATAACATCAGAAGAAGCAGTACATATTTCAAAATTAACATCAACAAGTTTATTCATATCATCACAAAATTTTTTAGAAGACTCGTTATTAATATCAAAAATTAATATTTTTTCTAATTCAAATATTTTTGAGATAGCTTGAACTGTAAAACGATTTTGAACACCAGCTCCAATAATACCAAGTATTTTTGAATTTTTGTTAGCCAGATATTTAGCACCTACAGCTGCTTGAGCACCAGTTCTTAAAGAAGTTATATATGAACCTTCCATAATAGCTAAAAATTCACCACTGCTAGGATCAAGTAACGAAATAGTACCCATAATTGACGGTAGAGATCTAGGAGTGTTTTCCCAAAATCCTCCAATAACTTTAACACCAGAAACATCAATATCACCAATATAACCAGGCATAGAATTTACATAAGAATTATAATTAGGCCACTCACCAGATTCACCAAGATCCATAGTAAGTTTTGCAGGCATAACTATTTTTTTATTTCCATGTAATTTGTATACACGCTCAACAATTTTAATACAATCGTCTAGAGTTATAAGTTTCTCAATATCTTGAATAGAGAATAATTTAGTATGCAATAATTGTTCTTCAACTTTAACACATATAAACTTGAATTAGCTAAGAATCACTATGAATCTTGGAATAGATGTCGGTGGGACATTCACAGATTTTGTATATATAGATAATCAACATAAAATAAAATTTAGTAAAGTATTAACCACTTATCCACCAGAAAAAGGTGTAAGAGAAGGGTTAAAACAATTAACAGACAATCTTTCAAAATTTGTATTTATATCACATTCAACCACATTAGGATTAAACGCGTATGTAGCCAATCAAGGAGCAAAAATTGCAACAATATCAACAAAAGGTTTCAGAGATACTTTAGAAATAGCTAGAACTAGAAGGTTATTTTTATATGATTTGTTTCAAGATAAACCAGAAAAAGTTTTAGCAGATAGATTTCTCAGATTTGAAATTGATGAGAGAATGGATCGGAATGGTAAAATAATTAATAAATTAAATATTGAAGAAATTAAACAATTAGCTAATAAATTAAAAAAAGAGGAAATTGATGCTATAGCAATTACATTAATTCATTCATATGCAAACCCAAGTCATGAAATTCAAATAAAAAATATATTAACAAAAGAATTACCAAATTTATACATATCAATTTCTTCAGATATATTACCAGAATATAGAGAATATGAAAGAACATTTGCAACTGCTTTAAATTCATATATTGGTCCAATAATGAGTAAATATTTAAATACGACAGCAAATATTTTTAGTGAATTTGGATATAAAGGTGAAACATACATAAGTCAATCAAATGGAGGCTTAATGTCAACAAATTCAGCAAAATTAAAACCTGTTTATACAATAGGTTCAGGACCAGCTTCAGGAGTAATGGGAGGAATTTTCATAGGTAAACAAATAGATCATAACAATTTAATTACATTAGATATGGGAGGAACAACATGTCTAGTTTCTTTAGTTGATAATGGTAAACCGGAAATAGTATCAGAAACAACTCTAGAAAATAGATTAAAACTACCGATGATTGATGTAAGAACCATTGGTGCAGGAGGAGGAAGTATAGCTTGGGCAGATAAACAAGGCGCGTTTCATGTTGGACCGGAAAGTGCACGGGCATATCCTGGACCAGCATGCTATGATAAGGGAGGTAATAAAGCTACTGTAACAGACGCAAATTTATTTCTAGGATATTTAGATGAGAAATATTACTTAGGAGGAAAGATGAGAGTTAAGATAGAAAATTCTAAAAAAGTAATTAAAGAATTGGCAGATCAACTAAATATAGATATATTAGAAGCAGGAGCAGGTATTAAATCAATAGTAGAGTCAAACATGACTAACAATATTAGTGAAGTGTCAGTTTGGAGAGGATATGATCCAAGAGAATTTACTTTAATAGCGTTTGGAGGAGGTGCAGGAGATCGGAAGAGCGTC
>CAXETO010000028.1:0-7878 GCA_963999255.1 uncultured archaeon
ACTATCTAATGCTCTAAATCCACTTGTTGTATCTTTTATTTCTATTTTTAATATATTTCTAGATATAAAATTTGCAGTTTTACTTATTATGTTTCTAAATAATGTCCATGATTCTGTTTTACCTCCACTAATATATCGTGATCCTATTACTACATTATTTCCTTCTTTAATTGCTTTAATTAGTCTTGGTATATCTTTTGGTGGGTGAGAAAAATCAGCGTCTAGTTGAATAAATACATCTGGTTTAATTTCTTTTAATCCCCATCTAAAACCTTCTAAGTATGCAGACCCAATACCCATTTTTTTTTCTCTTAATATTAAATTTATGCTCTGATCTTCAAGTTTTAGTTTATTTATTATTTCTATAGTGCCGTCTTTACTATTATCATCTACAAATAGAATTTTATAACTTAGATTAGTTTTATTTAATACATTTTTTATTTCATTAACTAGATTAATAATATTATTTTTTTCATTATATGTAGGAATAATTATTAGTATTTTTTTCATTTATTTTCTTACTCATATAAATTATTTTTAATAATCACAAGAATTTACTATATCTGCAATATATTCTAGTTCTTCATATTTTAACTCTGGATGAATTGGTAGAGTTAGTACATGTTCTGCAGCCCATTCTGTATTTGGTAAATTAACTTTAGATTCTACATTATATTGTGATTTATTTTTATAAATTGAATATTTATGAATTGGTGGATTATAATATACTCTTGCTTCAACTCCTGATTTTTTTAATTGTTCTAATAAATAATCTCTCTTTACTTTAACATTAATAGTATATAGATACCAATTGTTTCTATGCTCATTTTTTTCATGTGGTTTTATTATATTCTTATTATTGATTAATTTATTTAAAATATCTGCGTTTTTCTTTCTAATTTGAATTAATTTCTCTATTTTTTTTAATTGTATATGGCCTATTGCAGCTTCTATTTCTGGCATTGTATAATTTGTTCCCTTTATTACTACATTATTTTCCCTATTAATACCATGATTACGAATTAACTTTATTTTATTTGCTAATTCATTATCATTCGTTACTACCATTCCCCCTTCACCTGATGTGATAATTTTGGTTGCTGAAAAGCTAAAAATTCCTATGTTTCCTAATGTTCCTGTATGTTTATTATTATATTTGGATCCTAATGATTGGCAGGCATCTTCAATTATTTGTATATTGTTTTTATTACTAATTTCTAATAATTCATCCATATTTACAGGATTACCATAAAGATGTACAGGAATTATTGCTTTAGTTTTTGAATTAATTTTATTTTTTATATCAGAAATATCAATTGTATAATCTGTTTGATTTATATCAATTAATATAGGTTTCAGATCAGATTCTATTACTGCCTCCCATGTAGAAATAAATGTAAATGCAGGAAGTAATATTTCATCTTGCTCTTTTAAATCTAAAGATAATAGTGCGGAATATAAAGATGATGTACCTGAATTTAAAGCAATCGCATGTTTAATCCCTACATATTTTTTTACACTATCTTCTAGTTCTCTAACTCTTTCACCCCCATCAAAATTACTGCTTGTTAGAATTTTACTTTCTAATACTTTAGTAACTGCTTTAATTTCTTCATTATCTATACTTGGTCTATGTAATTTAATGTCCATCAAATATGACCTAATATTTTAAATAATTCTTTATCATTTTTGAATTGTTCTCTTATAGGATTAATTAATTCATTTAGTAATGTTGATACTGAATTTTTTAAATCTAATGGATGAATATTATTGTTGATATAACTTTGTTCTAGATCATTATAGTTATTAAATTCCAAATTTCCACCATATTTACTTGACCTTTCTATAATAAACTCCTTTTTCTCATGAAAAATTATGGTTTTTATTATATCTAGAATTGGATTATTATCTACTATATTCTGTGGGCAATATGCATTATTTATTTTATTTTTTATTGTTTTTTCATCATCATGAATAAAAATTGCGCTATTACCTTTTGATTTACTCATTTTACTTGCAATTTTATTGTTACTTGACTTTTCTATTCCTTCTGGTTTTGTTAAACCAGCTAGTAAATGATGATGTATTGCAATTGGTTTCTTCCATTTTAATTTAGGAAAAACTTCTCTCACTAGCATGTGAATTTTTCTTTGATCCATGCCTGCATGTGCAATATTAATATTCATAGTGTATATGTCAACTGCTTGCATAGGTGGATACAAATATTGAGCAAAATCAAGTGCTTCTTTTTCATTTCTTCCAAGTATAGTTAAACATCTTACATTTCGAGTAATTGTTATATTTCGAGAAAATTTAACTATATTTCTCCAGTATTCATCATTATTTTTATACAAATCTGAACCATGTACTATATTTACCCCTGGACAAAAAAACTTGAATGCCTTTTCATAATATTTAGATAATTTAATTATTTTATCCCAATCTCCATCTAATTTATTATTAATATAACTATGCCAATCTGCTAGATAAACTGTACAATTTAATCCTGCTTTTATAAAATCATTTATTTTATATCCGTTTATTAATAGACTTCCTATATGTAATGGTCCTGACATTTCAATTCCTATATAATGTTTTGGAGATTCATTTTGTGTTAATAATTCCTTTAAATCCTCTATAGTTACTACTTCTTCTGTTGGAAAACGAGTTATTAATTCAATTTTTTCTTCTATATTCAATTTTCTATTCACCTAATCTCAAATTCTTGTTTATATTCTGATAAATAATATAATTATTTATAAATATGTATAATAATTTATTTTTATGCATAAATATGTTGTAATTGTTGAAAAATCTATATTATCTGAAGATATAAAATCACTGGAAAAATGTTCTAATGATCATCTAGATTATCTTAAAAATTTACAAAAATCTGGAAATTTAGAAATTGCAGGAAAATTTATTGATGAAACTGGCGGTATGTATATACTTCTAGCTAATAGTGATGAAGAAGCATATGAATTTGCTAAAAATGATCCATATTATATAAATAATTTAATAAAAATTGAAATTAAACAATGGGATCAGAAAATTTAGATTTTTACTGATTGATATTAGATGTTTTATTAGCTGATAATTTTTCATATAACTCATATGCTTGTGATACTGAAAAATTATTATGAATTACTCCTCTTACAGCTTTTATCATTGCTATAGGATTTTCTGATTGAAAAATATTTCTTCCCATATCTACTCCTATTGCACCACTTTTTATTGAATTATATGCTAATTGTAATGCATCTCTTTCTGGAATTTTTTTACCTCCAGCTATAACAATTGGAATTGGGCAACCTTTTACTACTTGCTCAAAATTTTCACAATAGTAAGTTTTAACAACATGTGCACCTAGTTCAGCGGCTACTCTACAAGCTAATCCTAAATATCTAGCATCTCTATTCATATCTTTTCCTACAGCTGTAACTGCTAATACTGGTATTCCATATCTTTCACCTTCATTAACTATTTTTGATAAATTAACTAAAGATTGTTTTTCATATTCTCCGCCAACAAATATTGATGAAGTGATTGCTGATGCGTTTAACCTAATTGCTTCTTCAATATTAGTAGTAATTTCCTCGTTAGATAATTCTTTTAATATACTTGTACCGCCTGAAACTCTTAATACGATTGGTATATTTGACTGTGAATTTATTGTGGTTCTTAATAAACCTCTAGTTATCATTAAAGCATCTGAATTTGGAATTAAACTTCTAAGAAGTTGTTTTGGGTTTTCTAATCCAGTTGTAGGACCTTGAAAATATCCATGATCTACAGCTAACATAACTATTTTACCATTTTTTATTATTCTTGATAATCTATTATTTAATCCCCAAGACATTATATTCACTAATCTCTAAATTAATAATAGAAATAATTAAACATAACTGTTTTTTACTAATTGACTATCGCTATTTTTATACAATTTTCTTTTTCTATAGTGGATAAAGCAATTTTGAAATCTTTAATATTATATTTATGAGTTATGAAATCTTCTAAAGATATTTTGTTACTAGATAAATATTCTAGTGCCAACTTAGTATCTTTTTCTGTAGCTGCATTACTTGTTATTATGCTGATTTCATTAGTTACTAATTTGCTTATATCATATTTTAATACTGAATTTATTGCAGGTATTCCAAAAAGTAAGATTTTGCCACCTTTTCTTAATACTTTTAAAGATTTAATAATTGCATTCATATTACCTGTTGCAACAATTGCTACATCTACTCCAATATTATTGGTTCCTTGATTTATTATATCAATTTCTTTATTATCTAATGCGTTTATAGGAATACATTTTTCTGTTTTTTGTGCGTATTTTAATTTTTCATTCTTTATATCATTTACAAAAATCTTATCTGCTCCTTCTAATCGTAATAATTTTAAAAATATTAACCCTATTGATCCTAATCCTGAAATATAATATGAATTGTTTTTTTTAATTTTAATCTTATTTAATGCTCTAATACAACATGCCATAGGTTCAATAAACATTGCATTTTCAAAAGAAACATGTTTTGGTAATTTTAATATTCCATTATTAACTATGTTTATTTGTGGAACTTTAAAAAATTCAGCAAATCCTCCAGGTTCAATATTTGTTTTTCTATATTGATTGCACATTGTTTCACTATTATTTAAACAATGATGACATTTATAACATGGGACATGATGATGAATGAAAACTCTTTCTCCAATCTTGAAATCTCTAACCTTTTTTCCTTTTTTATGTATTATTCCTACTGGTTCATGACCTAAGGTTATTCCTGAGGCTTTATAATTTCCATTTATTTTCTCAATATCTGTTCCACATAAACCACACATTTTCATATTTATTATAACTTCATTTTCACCACAGATTGGTATTTCTGTGTTTACAATTTTAGTTATTGAATTATTTATTAATACTGTTAACATTGACTTCTCTATTCTTTTCCTCTTTTTTTATAAACTTCTGATTCTATATGCTCTATTATTATATTTAATTTAGTTCCTGGACCAAAATTACCTGTTATTCCTTTTTTTTCTAATTTTTGTTTATCTTCATCTGGAATTATTCCTCCACCTATTATTGCAATATTATTAATATTATTTTCTCTTAAAATCTGAGAAATTTTTGTAAAAATTGTCATATGAGCCCCATTTAATAAACTTAATGCTATTGCATCTACGTCTTCTTCTATTGCCATTTTCACTATATTCTTTGGAGTTATTTTTAATCCGCTATATATTACTTCCATACCTGATTTCATTAACGCCTTACATAAAATTAAAGCCCCTCTATCATGACCGTCTAATCCAGGTTTACCGACTAATATTCTTATATTCTTTGATGTCAACTTATTAAACAATATTAGTTATAATGTAATATATTAATAAAAATAACGTTAATTTGTTATTCTATATAAATAATATTTTTGTAATCATATTGTTTTATTTCATTTGAAGGTAGTTTTATCTCTATATTATTATATTTTAATTCAATTAATTTTCCTAATAATGTTTTGTTCTTATCTTTTACTGTGATCAATTTGTCTCTTAATCCATGAATAGCTATTTCTTTTAATGCAGTTCTAGGACAGGTTATTAATTTTTGATATAACTCATTAAAATTATCTAGAAATTTATTTAAAAATTCATCTATATCTATTTTTTTTCCATATTCATCTCTAAGAGTTGTTGAATTTGATATTATTTCTTTAGGTAAAATTTTTGTTCTAAAATTTATATTTATACCTATTCCTATAATAATATAGTCTATTTTATTACCTTTAAATATTGAATCAACTAAAATTCCACATACTTTTTTCTTATTAATTAAAATATCGTTTGGTAATTTTATTGTAGTTATAATTTTAGTTACATCTTTTATAGTTGACGATATTAAATAGGCTATTATTAAACCAAATAATTGAGTAAAATTAATTTTATTTTTCGGTCTTAATATGATTGATAACCATAATCCTCCTTTAGGTGAAAACCAATTGTTATTATTTCTACCTCTACCACATGATTGTTTTTCTGTTATTATTACTATCCCTTCTTTCATTCCTTTTTTAGCTAAATTATTAGCAATATTTTGTGTTGATTTTACATTTTTATATCTAATTATTTTAAATTTCATCTTTATTCTTCAAATATTATTATAATCTTTTATTCCTATTTCATTTAATAATTTATTTGCATATTTTCTTAATTCATTATTAATTTTGACTATTACTAATCCTTTATTTGGCTGACCGTAAAAAATCATTGTATTTATTGGAAATATTGCAGTAAATAATAATGTTAATAAATCTTCTTCTCCTTCTACTATTATTTGTAATTTATCGTTTATTTTTAAGCAATTTTTTATTAATTCTATACTATCTTGTGTTATACATCCTTGAGGATTTCGTAATTTATAGAATTTTACTGAATTAATTAACGGAGGTTCTCTTTTAACTCTTTTTTCTTTACTGTCAAATACTGATATGTTGATTGGAATATTATATTTAATAAATTTCTCTGTTGTTGCATCTCCAATAGTTATTGTTTGATTAGATTTAATTATATTCAATAAATATTTTCTATTTATTCTTTTATTATCAATTAATTTTCCTAAAGGAATTTTTAATTTATTTCGTACATTATCTGAGATGATATATTTCTTCAAATATACTATAAATATGCTCTTTCTTTATTAAAATATTCTTTTAATGTCTAACATTTTTGTTCAATATGATAACATTTATATTTATTATTTTCTTCATCATAAAAAATGACTAATGAAAAATTAAATCGTTTTACAAAACTAGATAAACAAGCAAATCTTGGTGGTGGAAAAGAAAAAATCAGTCAACAGCATAAAAAAAATAAATTTACTGCTAGAGAAAGAATAAAATTATTACTTGATGAAAATAGTTTTATTGAAATTGATAAATTTGTTATTCATAATAATCAAAATTTTGATATGGATAAGAAAAAAATCCTTGGTGACGGTGTTGTAACTGGATACGGAAAAATAAATAATAAAAAAGTCTTTGTTTTTGCTAACGATTTTACTGTACTGGGAGGTTCTCTAAGCGTTAGTGTTGGTAAAAAAATATGTAAAGTTATGGATCTAGCTCTAAAAACTGGATGTCCAATAATTGGTTTAAATGATTCTGGTGGTGCAAGAATTCAAGAGGGCGTAGAAAGTTTAGCTGCTTATAGTCAAATTTTTTATCATAACACATTATTATCTGGTATTATACCTCAAATTTCAGTTATTCTAGGTCCATCTGCTGGTGGTTCTGTATATTCTCCTGCTATGACTGATTTTACTATTATGGTTGAAAATATTAGTAATATGTTCATAACTGGTCCTGAAGTTGTTAAAACTGCATTAGGTGAAGATGTAACTTTTGAAGAATTAGGTGGCGCACAAATACATGCTGAAAAGAGTGGTGTAGCTAATTTCATAGCCAAAGATGAAACTTCTGCTATTAATATAGTAAAACAATTATTATATTTCTTGCCACAAAATAATTCTGAAGATCCTAAAAATAATTTAAATTATTCTGATGATGACTTGACAATTACTAATATTAAAAATATTGTTCCTCAAGATACTAATAAATCATATGATATGAAAGAATTAATCTATAATGTAGTTGATGAGAATAATTTTCTAGAAATTAGTTCGTTATGGGCACCTAACATTATTATTGGATTTGGTTATATTGGAGGTAAATCTGTTGGAATCGTAGCAAATCAACCCAATTATTTATCCGGATCACTTGATATTAACGCATCTAATAAAGCCGCTCGTTTTATAAGATTTTGTGACGCGTTTAATATTCCTATTATAACCTTTGTTGATGTTCCAGGATATTT
>CAXETO010000029.1:0-7824 GCA_963999255.1 uncultured archaeon
AGTTCAAGATCATTTTGTACTTCTCCATCTAATAACCATTTCAGAGCTTCTGCTTGACCTTGCAATATTAACATATCATCGGTGATAGTATTACCATTTAATTCTTCTGATAATTCGTAAGCACCATCTTTGTAACCATATTCTTCTATGGTTTTTAATACATCTTCATACTCATCCATTACTTCTTTTCTAAATCGCATTTTCTTATCCTTTTATCAATTACTATTATAATATATTTGCATCCCATATTCTAACTTTAGCTAAATTGATATTACATGATATAACTCCACCTTTTGGGCCTGCTTTTTGTTTACTTACTAATAATCTTAATTTATTATTTTTTAATTCATCTTCTGTTTGACATACTGTTAATACTATATGTGCTATATGTACTTTACCTTTACCACCATATGTATCTCTCAAACCAACAAATTCCTTTCCATAACTAGAAGCTGCTGTTTGAGAAGCTGTCCATATAGGAATATTAGTTTCATTTGCTAATGATTTTAGTTCTCTTGCTGCATCTTCAACTTCTTGCCATCTACTATCTCTTTTTGAAACAGTTGCTATTTCATCTAAATAATCTAAAATAATAAGATCTATATTTTTCATACTAGCAACAATAGAACCTAATTTAGAAATAGAAAAATCTCCGCCTGTAAAATCTTTTATATATAATAAGTTTTTATGTTTTTCTACCTTTTTTAATAATGTTTTTGATTTATCAGGATCTTTTCTAAATGTTATAAAATCAAGATTAGAAAATAAAGCATCAAATCTTTGCATAACTGTTTCTATTGAATCTTCTAATGTTACAAATAATACTTTTTTCTTATCCATAACAGCACCCCAAGCAAAATTTAATAATAATGTTGATTTACAACCGCCTGTTTGTGCGTTAATTAAACCAAATTCTCCAGGTGCTATCCCACCACTTAATTTATTATCCAAATCATTTATTTTTGTTGGTATAGGAGAAGGTCGTGATTTTCTATTATTTAAAGAAGATACATATTCAACTGGTTTATTACTATCTGGATTATATTTATTTATATTCTTTAAATCAGAAAGTATAGTTTCTACCTTATTAATATCAAAATCTTTTATTGCCTGTGATAATCTCTTTTTAAATTTTCGTGTTTTAATATGACTACTTAATTCTTCTTTTATAAAATTAATATCATATTTAGTATTGAATATCTCAGTTATATTTTTTACTATGATAGATGATTCTTCTTTATGAAAACCCTGACTATTTATAGTTTTCTGTAATAAAAAGATAAAAGTTTCATAAGGTATAATGTCTTTACATTTTTTATGATATGTTTCAATTATAAAAAAGAAATATTTGTAATATTGATTTTGAAATATATCATCATCAATATAAGATATTGATTCATTTAAAAATTGTTTATCTTTTAATAGAGCAGATAATAACAATTTTTCAAATTGTGTGTTCAATACATTCCCCTCTTTACTATATTTTTAAGTTTAGGTATTCTTTTTATTTCTTGTAAAACTTTAGTATTCCATTCTTTAGGGTGATTTTTTAATTTCATACATCTAAAATAATAATAAAATATATCTATTCCTAAAGCTTCTTCAACTGTATAACCGTTTTCAATAAGATTTTTTAAATAACTTTCTTGTATTTCATGTATACCTTTTACATCAATAGAATTAGAATAGTTTTTAAATCTATTTATTGCTTGTTTAGATATTAATTGATTTGGATAAGGTCTGTTACCTCTTTCTTCAAATTGTGCAACCATATACTCATATGGTGGAATATCCAAATTAATTAAAATTGTTCTTAATTTCTTAAATGTCTTTTTAAAATTAATAAAATTTTTACCATGTCTATTAATCTTATATTGTGGTATATGATATTTCCTTACCATCTCTTCATATAATATTAAAATATCTAATGTCTTAATCATATTTACATCCACTTTTTCCAAAGACATCACAAATGCGAATATCATATTTTTCTTTAGTAAGTTCATCTACTCTTATTTTAGTATGCTGTTCAAAATACTTATTACCCAGTTCAGCAAAACAAAATACTTCAACTGAATCCTTGCCTTTACAATTTCTTAATGCTCTACCTATCTTCTGTGTTAATCCAAAAGGACTTTTGCCAGCCCATGCTAATATTAATGTTTTAATATTATTTAAATTAACACCAGTATCAAATATATTAGATGATAATAATATCTTAATTTTACCCTTTTTAAAATCTTTTTTAATTTTATCTCTTTTAGATTTAATATCATTACCATCTATATAAACAGAATCAGGTATTAAATTATGTAATATTTTTCCATGATCTATTCTTCTGAATAATATCATAACTTCATTTCTATTTTTACATAAATCAGCAATTATTTGATTTCTTTTTTTATCGTTTATTAACATATCTTCTGCTCTACTATATGATTTATCATCGATAAAATCTACTTTATAAGGTATTAAATAAATTTTTGGTTTTACAGATATACCCTTTTCTATTAATTTTGATTGTTCTAATTTAATAATAGGTTTACCAACAGCAGCTTCTATATAATAATCTTTACCATCACTACGTTTTGGTGTTGCACTAAAACCTAATCTTATATTAGCATTAACACAACTACTGACTATTTTATAAAATGTATTTGCTGCGACTGTTTGTACTTCATCAACTAAAACACCATTAAATTGTATTAAATCATACTTTTTAGCACTTTGAAATGTTGATAACTCATAATTTTGCATTGTTAAAAATTCATCAAATGTTTCCTGAAGTTCTGTTAATATATCTATCCTATGAGCTAATACAAGAAATTGTGATTGTGGAAATGCTGATATTATACCTGCTATACATCTGGATTTACCAGCATTTGCTGCAAGATTTATTATACCTAGTCTATTTTTAATACCACATTTTATTGCATCAACTTGATAATCTCTTAAATTTGCTCTATCTAGATATTCTGTTAAATTATTAAGATCAACTTTAGGATAATTACCAATATATTCTATTTCTACATCTTGACCTAATACTTTAGTTGCTCTTTGTAAAAAGCCAACAGGAAATTTATCATTTTTTAAAAATTTAACACGACCATCCCATACACCTGATTTATAGGCTGGTGAAAACCAGTAATTAGGTGATTTAAATGTTAAAGCCTTATTTAAAGAAGCAATATCATAATTACCAGATATCTTTGCTATATTACCTTTTATTTTGATTATCATATTGTTTAATTTTTAATTTTATATATTGTCTATGTTGTTCTTTTGGTACATATGTAGGTATTTCATATACAGGTAATCTAAGCCAACAATGATAACATAGTATTCCTCTTAAACGGGTATAATAACCTAGATCTCCATTAAGATTTTTTTTACACCATAAACATTTTTTAATAGATACTTCCAATATTTCCATTACTATATCAACTTACTTTTCTATAAACATGACCATTAGATAATCTTTTAAATTGATATTGCTTAAATTTTGCTTTAAAGTATTGTTTATATTGTTCTTTTGGTATATATAGTGGAACGTTAGAAACTTCAAACATATGTAAAGGTAATTTAAGCCAACAATTATAACATACTATTCCTTTTATACGGGTAACATTAATTCTATCATTAGGAAGTATATCATTTTTACAACATATACATTTTTTATTAGACTTTTCCATCTTCATATTGTTTAAGTCTTAATTTTAGATATTGCCTATATTGTTCTTTTGGTATATATTGTGGTATACTTTTTAATTCAAATATTTTTAAAGGTAATTTAAGCCAACAATTATAACATATCATTTCTTTTATAAAACTAAAGTTATTTGGATCTCTTTTAGGTACATGCTTTTCACAATATATACATTGTTTAACAGATATTTCCATCTTTATCCTTTAATTTTTCTATACGTTTCCATCTTGTAATAGCTAATTTTGCTGCATTTTTACTTATACTATAATTCTTCATTAAAACATTTACAAGTTCAGTATAAGTAATAGTCCCATATAAAAGTTCAACTAAAGAATATTCAAACATATCTACATGAATACCAGACAACACTTTACAAGATATAAGCCATTTACATTCATCTTGTGCACAGATATTTTCTGTAAATATTTCACTATTACCGTAACAATGAAATTTAACCTCTTTTTTCTTTTTCATTAATAAACTTTTTCCATACACTAGATCCAATATAACCGTGCTTAATAAACTTTTCAGAAAATGGATAACATTTATTATGTCTATGTAAATTAAATTGATATTTATTAGATTTAGGTAATATTACATATTTTCTAGAATCTATTTCTTTTTTACAAACATAACATATAATATCCTCTTTTTTCATTTAATTATTGTTTTATTAGATATCTTTTCAAGTTTAATGCAATTAGTAAGATTATACAAAACATCAGTAAAATGTGATACTATAAATATTTGATTAAATCTATTTGATAAATTATATAATATCTTTAATAAGCGTAAAGCATTATTTTTATCTAAAGAATCAAAAGCTTCATCCATAAATAGTATTTTATAATTTCTATTAGTTCTTTGAGTCTGAAATATAGATAGACTTAATCTAATTAAAGATTTAAGCAACTTCTTTTCGCCACCTGAGAAATATTTAACATCACGCTTTTTAATCCCATCATCAATTATAAAACCAATAGTTTCTTTTATACTACCACTTTTTAGTTCTTCCTGTGTGGATATTTGTATACTATATTTACTAATATATTTAGTTAATATATTTAATATATCCTGTAACTGCGGAAGAGCTGAATTTATAATTAGTTGTGGTATACCATTATTACTAAATGCTGTTGATAGCACAGATATTTTAGAGATTTCTGTTGTTATTTCTTTTATTTGTGATTCCAGTTCTAAAGATTCTAATATACCTTTTTTACAAAATTCTAGTTCTTTTTTAATTTCTGCTTGAGATATTTTATCCTGTGTAATTATATTTTTTACAATATCTATTTTTTTATTTATATCTACTTTTTTTCTTGTATTTTCTAATTTAAGTTCAGAGAGTCTTAATCCTAATTTTGTATGTTCATTTTCATTAACATCTGGAATAATAAATTTATTTTTATCTTTTGAAGATTGCTGTTTTATTTGTTTTAATTTCATTAAAATTTTATTTTCATCTTTTAACCATATAGACATTTCATCTTTTAATTTTTTTATCTTATCTGTTGCTTTTAAAGCACTATTTATAAATTTACATTGTAATAAATCTTCTTTACATCCTACATCATTTAATTTAGTTTTTTCATTTTTTAATGATATAATTGTATTATTATATTGTTCTATTTTTCTTTTTATTTTATTTTCTTTTTCATTGTATTTTTTTATATGTGAATGTTCTTTATTAGTAATATTTAATAATTCAGACATTTTAACTGTTTTTTCTTTTAGTTGTTTTGTTAATTTATCATATTTTTTTGTTTTATCATCTATTTCTTTATCATGTTTATTAGAAATAGGCTTTTGTAAATCATTATTATATTTATGTAATTTATCTGTATTAGATTTAAGTTTTTTTGAAACTTCTATTAATTTATTTTTAGATATTTCAATATCATATTTAAGTGTATCTGTATTTTGCATATTAAGTCTATTAATAATAAATTCTTTTTTACCAACAGACTTATCCAATTTACTATCTATTTTTTCTTTAATACCCAGTATATAATTTAATCCAAGCAGTTTATGAAAGATATTTTTTCTTTCTGATGGGTCTAAATCAACTATATCACCATAAGAAAATTGTGTAGAAAATACAGAAGATAATAAAAGTTCTTCTGGGCCTATTAATGTTTCTATATATTTATTAACTTCACCTACTTTAGGACCTACTAATATTTTATTACCATCATAAATAAATGCTGTATTTTTACCTTTATTTACTTTCCGTACAATTCTATATTTACCTGTATTTGTAATTAATGTTGTTTCTATTTTTCCATTATCTGATATATTAGATATTTTTCCGTAAGATGGGAATTTACCATATAAAGCTGCAAACATTGATTCTAGTAAAATAGTTTTACCAGAAGCGTTTTCACCTGATATAGCAAGTATTGGATCTTCAAAATCTATATGTGTATTTTTATGTGGGCCTATATTAGTTAAAGTTAAAGAATTAAATCTATTTAATGAACCTTGTGGTAGATAAGTATTATCTATATCTATATCTTTTAATACTTCTATTAATTCTTTAATATTTACTTCTATTTTCTTATCTTTTATATATTTCTTTAATAGTGTTTCTATATTATCTGTAATTGATGCATCTGTTCTTGATTTTATTGTTGCTATTTCTTTCTGTTTTTCAAATATATAATTATCAGGTAATTTCTTATTTGGTAATTGTTTACCTTTAATCTTTACATAATCTATTTTACGACATTTAAATTTATCTATGGATTTTACATCTATATTATAGTATTTAGCTGTATCTGGTATTTCTATAATCTCATCTTCAAGAATACCCTGTTTGTATATATCTATTATTCTTACGCTACCTGTTAAACTACTTTCACCAAAATCATGTTGCCAAGGTGTACCTGTATAATACCCTTGTTGTTTATGTATATGCCCTAATGCAACAATATGAAAACCAAAAGAATCAATTTCATCTTTAGTAAAAGTAAAATCCCCACCAAATACTACATGATTATTAGGAAGTTCTGTTCCTTCAACTTGACAATGTCCCAATAATACATTAAATCCATCTTTATTATTTTCTATTCTATTTTGTAATTCTTCTATTATTTCATCTTTATTTTCATACATAGATGGATACATCCAAGGCAAAGTAATTATATTTACACCATCACCTATACTATAACTCTGTATATTGTGAGATACAAAAATTCTAGATTTATAATCAAAAGAAACTAAAGCATTTTTCTGATTATCATCAGTAGACATATCATGGTTTCCAGGGATCATAATAATTCTTCTTCTTTCATCTCTATATAAAAAATCATGTAAAGGTGAACTTATAGAATCGAATACACTACCAAAACTTGATTCTTTACCACCTATATTAAAATCATGAAATATATCTCCTGAAATAAGCAAATATTGAACTTCTTTATCTTCTAATATATTAATTAAATTCTCCATACCTAATGAAGTATCTTTAATATTATCATGGCTTGCATGAATATCACCTATAACTGCTAATATCATATTTATTTTTCCTTTAAAATATATGTTTTGACTCTATAATTTGTTCATATAATTTAAAAAATACTTCAGCATCCATACTAATTATAGCTTTTTCATTGCTTTTTCTTGTTACTAATAACCAATCTGTATTTTCTTTTTGGTTGGCTTTTGCTTGTTCAATAGCTTTTGATAAATTAATCTTTTCACATCTTTTTGATTCAACTGAAAATGGGAAAAGTTGTTGTGCTTCACCTATTAATTTAATATCAACTCCACTTTGTCCCATCTCTCTACTTTCAATTAATTCATCTTTACCACATTTAATATGGGTAATTTTTGAAATTTCATAAGCAACCCATTTTTGTAATTCTCTACCCTTTGCTTTTGCTGACGATATTTTTTTTCTTTTCTTTTTCTTCTTTTTCTTTTTCTTCTTTTTCTTTTCTAATTCTTTCATTTTCATTTTCCCAATATTGTTGTTCTAATCTTGCACTTGCTTCTTTCATTGCCTTAATGGTTTTAACTTCTTTATATGTAAGAAGTATTTTTGGCGTACCTTGTATAAGTTGATGTGCAACAAGTGGAATACAACCAGATAAAGATAAAGATAAAGACATAAA
>CAXETO010000030.1:0-7741 GCA_963999255.1 uncultured archaeon
TAATGTTTTTAATGCCCAATTTGGTTTTCTGATACTGCCAATTTCTTGGGTAAGAAATATATTTTCTTTCAATTATCTATCCTCTTTTAATATTTTTAATGTATTACCTATTATATGGATCTTTTTCTGAGCAAATTCTTCTGGAACAAATTCTAAATCACAGTTTGTTGATATACCATATTCTGTAATATTTATTTGTTCTAATATTTCTAATATATTATTTGCAATATTCTTAGGATTTTCTAATAATGTATTTTGAGCGTTTATGCAACCAAATATTATGCTTTTTGGGATTCCATATTCTTTTACTTCATTAATATTGCTGTTAATTAAATCTATTCCTATTCCATATATTCCAAAATCCAAAATATGTTTGTAAACATCTTTTATATCTGAAAAATACACATTAACATATGTTTCTATGTTAACTCCAGCAAGCATTTCTCTATATGTATTTTTAATTTGATTCATTATATCCATATCTTTTACTTGAGTTAATGATGGAGCGTTAAATTGTATTATGTCACATCCAGATTTCATAATAGTTTTAACCTCTTGTTTTAAAACATTTCCAATATCACTTAGTAATTGACTAAAATCTTTATAATACAAGTTTTCACATAAAGTTGCAAAAGTAAATGGATCTGGTAATTCTACTTTATATTTTACTGAATTTGGAAAATTCATTATGGTGTTATTTGAAATTATTTCTCCGTTTCCTTCTATTTTACCTGTAATTTTTGGTTTCTTATAAAAAGTGTTATTTTCAAAAAATCTGTCTAAGCTACCTACTTCTACTCCTTTTAAATTCTGTGAAAATGGTCTAAAAATATCATCCCAATTTAATAATGGATCTTTTACATGTGTTAATCCTGTATTAATCTGCAGTTTAATATTTTCTTCTTTTTCTTTAGTGTATAATTGATTTAACTTTTTATCATATGTTCTTGTAGACTCTATTAATTCTTCTGTTCTTGGATATATTCCGTTAATAAATGCTCTTATACTGATGTTCTCATCCTCCTAATTAATTTGAGTCCTTCCTGAAAATCATTTGGTGACGAAATTAATACGCCATTACTATTATTAAAAATTTCTTTTGTAAATTCGTATAAATTATCTTGATACTCTGACCAATCAAATTTTATTAGTTTTAATGCTTTGAAGTTTTTTTCACTCGGAATAAATATTGTTGATATTATATCAATTTTCTTGTTTCTTTCATTTATCTTATCTTTAAATCTATAAAATTCTTCTAAAGATGGTATTGGTGGTGTAATTATACCGTCTGGGTTCGCATCTAATTTATTTTTCAAAATTCTTTCATTTACATTAAATGTTGTTGTTAAATATAACTTTATTTTAAACTCTAATCTCTTTAACTCTTTTAATGTGTCTGTTGTTTTTGTTTTAATTGTCACTCCAAATTTAGGTGTATCTCCCCAAACTAATAATAATCCATCAATATTTCTTAATTCTGCTTCTCTTGTAATTTGAATTATACTATTTACATTATGATCACATGTTCTTATATTACAAATAATCTCATATTTACTACTGTATTTCTCTCTTATTTTTGAACCTAAATTTATACTTGATAATCTTGGATTACCTAGTGCTGAATCTGTAAATTGTACTCCATCTGTTAAATCTTTTAATTTATTTATTTTAAAATAAATATTATTTAGTCTATTATTTAATTCGTTTATAGGAATTATACCATTATTTAAAATCACTGGAGGATTTATTTCATAATAAATTTTAGTCAAGTTATAGCTTTAGTTAATAACATTGATTATATTTATTTTTTAATATTTACGCTATATTAATTTTCTATTCCATAATCTTTCTTGATTTTTTTAACTCTTTCTGGTTCTAGATACTTCTTTCTTTCTTCTTCCAATTCTTCTTCTCTATTCTTTGCTTGTTTATTAATTAAATATTGATCTATTCTTAGTAAACTATCACATATTCTAAAAGCACTTTGAAAAATTACTTGTTTTATTAAACTCACTTCAAATATTTTTTCTTTTCTCATATCTACTATTTTTCTCGTAAATCCATTTATTCCATAAAATTTTCCATTAGTTAAATGCTTATGTTTTAATTTTATTAATGGATATGTACTCTTTAACCCTGAATTTTTTATTAAAATGTTTGTTATAGATTCTAACGCGTCTGCAAATGCGTTGATACATAACATCTCTTTTCCCTTATATGTCTTAGCAAATTCTCTTAATTGAATTGATAATTCTATCTCACATGCTCCTCCTCCACATACAATTATTGGATTATTATAAAATTTCTTTAATACTTTTAAACCATCTCCTATTACTCTCCTTGCTCTTGTTAAACCAAATTTCTCTGTACTACCTCTTAACATTAATGTTATAATTTTTCTTTTTTGATCTCCTACAATATATAACCATTTTTCTCCATTTAATATTCTTTCTTCAACTATCTCAGCTTCTCCTAAATCTTCTTTTGTTATATCTTCTAAATGTGAAACAATTTTTGATCCAATTGTTCTTGATATTCGTTCTAAATCTTCTATTATTAATCTTCTTACTACTATTATTTTTCTTCTAGTGAATATTTCAATTGCAGAATCCGGTAACCCCTTTTCTAATAATAATACTTTTGCTCCAGTTTTACAAATCTTATTTATTTTGTTTTTTAATTGTTTTTTATACTCTTTTTTTATATTTTTTAATTTGCTTGGATCGTTAATCTCAATTTTTGTTTTATATACTGATTCTTCAACGCTCTTAATGTTTAATTCTCCAGTACAAATAGCAATTTTAGTATTTTTTAAATATTTTAATCCATTTGGATCTGCTAATTCATGTCTTATAACAACACCCTTAACTATTTTACTATCTTTTATGTTTTTTCCTAAACATTGTTTTATTATTAAATTATCTAAATCTATTTCATTTTTGTATTTTAAAGATAAAAGTAAATTTGAAAGTAATTCTGATACATATTTCCGTTCATTACCAATAAAAGTTTTTGAAATATATGTCTCCGCTATTTTGTTTATATTGGATCTATCAATTTTAATTGTTGGAGTATTATCTAAACAATATTCTAGCGCTACTTTCCAAGAATCTAATATTATCATTGGGTGTATTTTCTTATTAATTAATTTTTCAGCTGAATTTGCTAATTCACCTACTAATATTGATATAGAATTTGAACCATCACCGAAAGATTTTCTTACATTATAGACAATTTCTGCTATTAATTTTGCTACTGGATGTTTTATTTCCACTTCTTTTAGTATGGTTGATGCGCTATCTGAAATTATTGTTTTATCATCTGAATTTATAATTTTATTTAATCCTTTAGGTCCAAAACATGGAATAATAAATTCGCTAATTAATTTAGTTACACGAATATGTTCATTTATTGTATTAATTCTATCTTTTTGGTCCACAATACTACTACTAACTACCAAATTTAAAAAACTTATATTTGTTAACAAATAATTTAATTTATTATGTCTAAAAACATGCTAGAAATAAAAAATGTAACAAAAAAATTTGGTAAAACTATTGCAGTTAATGATGTTTCTCTAAATATTCAAGACTCTGAATTTTTCTGTTTTATAGGCCCAAGTGGTTGTGGTAAAACTACTATGTTAAAAACTATTATAGGGTTAGAAAAACCTGATTCTGGTAATATCTATATTGATGGTATAGATGTTGTAGATATACCTACTGCAAAAAGGGAAATTGCTTTAGTATTTCAAAATTTTGCTCTTTTTCCTCATAAAAGTGTATTTGAAAATATTGCGTTTGGACTTAAAATGAGAAATATAAGTATGGATCAAATTAACGATCGTGTTACTGAATCTATGAAACTTGTTGGTCTTGAAGATCTAAAAGATCGTTTACCTAGAGAATTAAGTGGCGGTCAACAACAAAGAGTTGCTCTAGCTCGATCTATAGTTATTGAACCTAAAGTATTATTGTTTGATGAACCCTTAGGTAATCTAGATTTTAAGCTTCAAAAAAAAATGGAAACTGAATTAAAACTTCTTCATAAAAGAGTTGGTATTACATCTGTTTACGTAACGCATAATCAAGAACAATCACTTATACTTGGTGATAGAGTAGCTGTTATGAATCAAGGTATTTTTGAGCAGATTGGTAGTCCACAAGAGATTTATGAGAGACCAAAAACCGTTTTTGTAGCTAAATTTGTTGGAGAAATAAATATGTTGAAAGGTCGTGTAAAATCAGTAACTTCTAATAAAACTACTGTTGAAACTGAACTTGGAGATTTTACTTCAAATTCTACATCTGATCTAAACATAGGTGATGATGTTGCTTATGCTATTAGGCCAGAAAAAATATCTGTTCATACTGATAAAAAACCTTTTGATAATAATCTGAATTGTAAAAATTTTAATTTTATTTACAAAGGTTCAATGATTGAATATATACTCGATGTATCTTCTGATAGACAATTTAAATCAATACAATCTGCTTCTTCACAAATTAATTCTGATAATGTTAAAATTGGTTGGAATAATAATAATTCCTTGATACTTAAGAAACCTAGTTTAATTAAAGATCTAGATATTGATAGAGTTTTATTAGGCCATTAATTAGTTAAACTTATTTCTTATTGTGCTTATTTATATCATGTGACATATTAATGAAAAGATTAGGTTTTGTTGCATCTGGTGTACCTTACACAATTAAACAATTAGTTGATATTACTAAAAAAGCTGAAAATGCCGGTTTTGAATCCGTTTGGGTTGCTGAAGATTATTATGCTAGAGAGGGTGTTTCAGCATTAGCTTGTTATGCATATAATACAACAAAAATAAAAATAGGAACAGCTATTTTAAATCCCTATACTAGACATCCTGTTAATCTTGCTCTCACTATGGCAACTTTAGATGAATTATCTGGTGGAAGAATGATTTTAGGTCTAGGTGCAGGTTTTCCTCCTATAATTCAACAAATGACTGATTACTATTCTCCTCTAACTACTATACGTGAAACTGCACAATTAGTTCGTGAATTATATAGTAAAAAAACTGTAAAATTTGAAGGTAAAGCAACTAAAGCTATTGATATATCTCTAGGCGTATGTCCATATCTTACTCCTCTTGGAACATTTGAGATTCCAAGAAATGATATTCCAATATATATAGGAAGCATGGGTCCTAAGATGCTTGAAATGGCAGGTGAAGTTGGTGATGGACTTCTTATCTCTGCGGGTTATTCTGTTGCCCATTCTCAAGATTCTATTGAGAGAACTAAGGTTGGAGTTAATAAAGTAGGTAAAGACTTTGCAAATTATGATGTTGCAGGTCTTATTTCTTCTGCAGTTTCATCTGATGGAACTTTTGATATTGGGATCAGAGGTATGATTGCTTCTATGTTGTCTGCTTTTCTTAATGATGAACAAATTGCCTTAAGTGGATTTACTACTGAAGATACTAACGAATTAAAAACTGCTTTCAATAAGGGCGGATGGCAAGCTGCTGCACCTTTGGTTACATCTGAAATGATGAATGCTTTTGCGGCCGCCGGCACTGTAGATCAAGTTGTAGATCGACTAGTTGAATATGAAAAAGCTGGAGTTAAATTACCATTACTATTTCTTATGGGCGGTAGTAGTGATTTAATGGTAGAAGCTGGAAGACAATATATTGAATCAACTTAACTTGTTCTTTATTAATTAACATTTTTATTTCTTAATCATTAGTTATATTATTAATGAAAATATGGTGAATTAAATGGCTCGTAAAATTGGAATTAATGATATTGAAAATCTTTCAGTCGGTGCTGCTATTTTAGGCACTGGAGGTGGTGGAGACCCATATATAGGAAAATTAATGGCTATTGACGCTATTAAAAATCATGGTGAGGTTGATTTAATTTCTCCTGAGGAAGTTCCTGATTCTGCATGTGTTATTCCTACTGGAATGATGGGTGCACCTACAATTTTGATTGAAAAAGTTCCAAACGGTAATGAAATTATGCAAGCACTTCAAATTTTAGAAAAATACATAAACAAGAAAGCTTATGCTACTATGCCTTACGAATCAGGAGGATTAAATTCTACTATTCCTTTTAATGTTGCAGCTAGAGTTGGCATTCCAGTTGTTGATGCTGATGGTATGGGTAGAGCTTTCCCTGAAATGTATATGAAAACTTTTCATATATATGGAAAAAGCGGCACTCCTATGTCAATTACTGATGAAAAAGGTAATTTTTGTATATTAAACACAAAAGATAATTTTACTTTTGAATGGATTGCAAGGGGTATTACTATGAGGATGGGTGGTGATTCCCATATTGCTGAATATCCTATGTCTGGGAAGGATGTTAAAAAAGTTGCTATTCCAGGTACTGTTTCTTTAGGAATTAACTTAGGTAAATCTGTAAATGAAGCAACTGTTGATCCTCTTGGAGCTATAATGGATGTTACAGAAAATTCTTTTTATGGAAAGGCTATTGTGTTATTTAAAGGTAAGATTATTGATGTTGAAAGAAAAACTACTTCAGGTTTTGCTGTTGGAAATGTAAAAATTGAAGGTTTTGATGAATATATTAATAATACTCTGGCTATTAGATTCCAAAATGAAAATTTAGCGGCTGTTAAAAATGGTGAAGTTATAGCTACTGTGCCTGATCTTATTACTGTTCTAGATGCTGAAACTGCTTTACCAATAACTACTGAATATTTGCGTTATGGATCACGTGTTACTGTAATTGGTATTCCTACACCTGAAATTATGCGAACAAATGCGGCTCTAGAAGTTTGGGGTCCTAAACATTTTGGTTATAAGGACCTTGAGTATATTCCATTAGAATTAAGACATAAACAATATTATTCTAACGCTAAATTATCTAAAGAAAAAGAAATAAAATATGGAAAATTATTGAAAAGGTGATATATTATTTTTAAAATTGGGATTGATGTTGGTGGTACACAGACAGATGCTGTTTTAGTTGATGAAAAAAATAACTTAATTACTGCTGTTAAAACTTACACTACAAAAGATGTTACTGGTGGAATCTTGACTAGTTTAGATATGATTCTAAATAAAAAAATTGTCGCGCCTTCTGAGATTAAATATGCAATGATAGGCACAACTCATTGTATTAATGCAATAGTTGAAAGAAAAGCAATGGATAAAGTTGCTGTAGTAAGAATTGGATTACCTGCTGGTTCTGGAGTGCCTCCAATGGCTGATTGGCCACTTGATTTATCTAAAGCAGTTGGAAATCTAGTATATAACATTAAAGGTGGTTTTGAATATGATGGAAAAGAAATTTCACCGTTAGATACAAATAAATTAATAAATGTAATTAAAGAACTTAAAAAGAAGAAAATTAAATCTATTGCGATTTCTGGCATCTTTTCTCCTGTAAAAACTGATCATGAAATAGAAGCTGCAAATATATTTAAAGAAATTATTGGTTCAGATATTACAATTTCTTTATCTCATAAACTGGGTACGTTGGGTCTTATTGAAAGAGAAAATGCTACTATACTTAATGCATCAGTTGTTAGTGTTGCAAAAGCTGCTGCTGATGCTTTTGAAAATGCTTGTGACGAACGTGGTATTGAAGCTACTATATATTTCTCACAAAATGACGGTACTTTAATGTCAGTTGATTATGCTAGAAATTATCCAATTTTGACTGTAAGTTCTGGTCCAACTAATAGTTTTAGAGGTGCTGCATTTCTAACTGGATTAGACGATTTTATT
>CAXETO010000031.1:0-7693 GCA_963999255.1 uncultured archaeon
AAACATATAAAATTTAAATTATTTTTTATAAAAATCTTAACAAATTGTGTTTAAAATTATATCACAATAAATTTTAGTGGCATTAATTAATTGATCTATTTCAATATATTCGTTTATTATATGGCATTCATTTACTCTACCTGGACCTAAGATGCAAGTGGGTATTTGTCCTTCATTAACAAGTATTGCCATATCTGTAGTTCCAACACATCCGGAAACTGGAGAATCAAAACCAAGAACTTTAGAGGCAGCATTTTTACATATTTGAATAATTTCTTCATTTTCAGGGATTTCAATACTATCACGTTCAATAATAGTTTTGTTATTCACTTTAAAATTTGAATTTTGAGTTTGAATATGTGATATTAATGTGTCAATTTCTTGTTTAACTTTAACATGTTTTTCACCTGGAATTAAACGTCTATCAACTGTGATAGTGCATAAATCTGGAACTGTGTTAGTTTTAGTTCCTCCGATAATTGTTCCTAAACTGATAGTTGGATTTCCCAATAAAATATTCTGTTTTTTTTCTAATTCAGGTAATAAATTTTCAATTTTTGAGATTATTTTATTCATATGATAGATAGCATTATCACCAATTTTGGGGTTTGTGCTTTTTACCAAACTAGAATGTTCAGATGTTCCTAAAGTTTGTATTTCCATCCATAAAACACCTTTATGACCTCTTAATGGTATGAGCTCGGTGGGTTCAGCTATTACAGCATAATTTGCTTTGTAACCATTCTTAATTATATTTTTTGTTCCATTACCAGTAGTTTCTTCATCTATTACAAATGTAACTAATAAATTATCATTCAAATCAATATTGGAATCAATTATAGTTTTTATAGATGTAATAATAGAAGCTATACCGCCTTTCATATCACATGCTCCTCTACCATAAATTCGGTTATCTTCTTTATGTCCCGAAAATGGGTCATAAGTCCACAAAGATTCATTACCGGGTGGAACAACATCCATATGTCCGTTAAACATTAAAGTTTTTTTTCCTACTTTACCTTGTAATAGTCCAACAACATTAGGTCTTCCAATATCAACATTATAGTTTTTTACTTGAAAACCAAGTTCTTGAAGTTTTAAAGTTAAAAATTCTGCTAAATCTTTTTCATTACCTGGAGGATTTACAGTAGGTATTTGAACTAGATTTTGAGTTAAAGTAGTTAGATTATTAATATCAATGGATTTATAATGAGACAAGAATTATTACACAATAAATATTTTAAATTAATATTTATTTAATGTATTCAAATTAAAGATAATTTTATGATTTGTGTTTATTTTTAAGTTGAAGTAAATATGCTAAAATTAATATAATAAAATTGATAATTATAAAAATTAGGAATAATCCAATAAAATCAATATAAATATCTAGTAGATAACCAGCTGCTATAGGTGATAAAGCTGAAATTGTTCCAGATATCAAATGAAGGGAACCTAGAAAAGTAATTAATTTATTTGAAGAATAGAATTTTGTAATTGTAGAATAAATAATTGTAATCCATGATCCATATGCTATACCAAAAAATATTGCAAAAAGAAAAACACTATAAACATTATTATTTAATAATAAGAAAAATGTACAAAATTGTCCTAAATAAATAAAAAATAATAGATATAAATTATTAATTTTTACTGATATAAATTTAATACCAAGACGACCAATTAATGATGAAGCGCCAATCACTGTGATAGTACTTGCAGCCATTAATGAATTCATGCCTAAAGATATGCTGTAAGATACAAAATATGTTAAAATAGTACTTATTAATGCAAAAGAAAGAGTAAATATTACACCAATTATTAGTATATTATAATTTTTAGTTTTATTTTTAATTACTGGGTCTAAAGGTACTGTAGTATTTTTAATATTATAACTTCCAATTAAAGACATAAAGCAGATAATAATTCCTAAAATGGTTCCTATAATCATTAAGGTTGTTTGCCATCCAAAAGAATTAATAAGATATTGAGAAAAAATTGGCCAAATTGTAATACCGACTGCTACACCAGAAAATATTACACCTAGATCTGTAGTTCTATTTTTTTTAGGTCCATATGAAATATTAATTATAGGAAGCATAGCACCAACACTCATACCCATACCGGTTATTAAACCAAAAAATAGGTATAATTGTAAATATGAAGTAGTAAATCCACATAAGATTATACCAATACAAACTAGAATTCCACAAATTAAACCAGCGTATATTGTTCTAAATTTTTTAATGAAAATTGCAGCAACAGGACTGAGAATACTAGCGGTTAGTGCTTGTGTTGTCCATATAGACGAAGAAATAGTATTAGTAATTTGAAAATAGTCAAGAAATATAACATGAAAAACACCGTAAGAGTAGGCAACTGTTACACACATCATAATTAAAAAATTAGCAATTAATATGCGTAATCTTAAATTAAAATATGTAAAACTCAATAATAATTATACAATAAATAGATGTATAAATTATTTTTATTGATTCTTCTCTTTTTCTTCTAAGTATTGTGATATTAGATCTATGGTTTTATGAGTGGCTTTTATTCCTCGTTTTTCACAGTGATCTATAAATCGATCATACAAATTACCACGACTTAGATAAATCGTAATTAATTGTTTATTGTTCTTTTTATTTAGTAATTTATTCATATTATCGTCTATTTTATAATTCTAACTCTTCACTATTCTTAGAAGGAGCTATAACAGCAAGAAGTTCAGTAGTTTCACTTCCAGGGTTTTCCATACTAGATGCTTCTCCCATAGGAATAAACAGTGCATCACCAGGGTTTAAGGTAATTGTTTCATTCTTAAAAGTTAATTTAAATTGTCCTTTTATCACATAAATTGCTTCATCCTTATCGTCATATGCACCTTCAGGCATTTTAGTTCCAGGAGCTACAGTCATGATACTAAGCATAAATCTATCAGAATCATCTTTTGGTAATGTAACCATTCTTCTACTAATTACTCCTTCCTGAAATTTACGGGCAGGAGCATCATTTATATTTGTAACAGTAATTTTTCGTGTCATTATATATTTATAAACAATTAAAAGGCTAATAATCTTTTAGGATTTTCAACTAACATATTATTAATTTGTTTATTACTTACTCCAGAAATTTTTAACATAGGAATAATACTTCTTAATATATGAGAATAACCAAAACCACCATATTGTCTCAAATCAGTTTTAAAGCAACAATCTTGTGCTAAAGTAATTTGTTTATCAAAACCAAGTTTACATAAATTTACAATACCAGTGACTCGTTCATTATCTGACCTCCCACCAGCACCAACATATGCAACATCCCAATAATAATTTTTACCAAAACAATCAAATCCTAAAGTAATTCCTCTTTCCAAAAGTCTATAATGGTAATCAGGATATATACAAGTTCTATCTGCATGACTAAGATATAATTTATTTAAATCACAACCATGATTTTCAATTAAATCTAAATATACTTCAGCACATTGAACAGAACCTATACGTTTTTCTACATCAATAAGAGCAGGATGAATAGTAAATGCAGCTCCAGTCTTTGATTGTGCAATAGCAGATGCTTGTAGAACCTTTTTCTCTTGTGGATGATATGGAACTGGATTACTGCAACCACATTCGCCTATGACACCAGCTTTAATATCAGAATTTTCAGTACCTTCAGTTTCATTTTCAATACCTTCAGTTAAATCTTGAATCATAATATTTGATAATTCTTCTATATTTTTCTTTTTAACATATGGTGGATGAGCTTGGTAAAGATACCAGCCAGTTGCTGCAATAATATTTAAATCAGTTTTTATTGAAACTTGTTTTAATTTTTTAAGATTACGTCTCATACCTTCTAAGGTAACATCAACAATAGAATCACCACCAAGATTTTTAAAATATTTTAACTCTTTTTGAGATAGTATTTCATCATTTATAAAACAGTTTTGTTTAGTTAAACTTGGGTTTCGACGTAATAAACCAAGAATTTCCATAGTAACTGGACTGTTTTCATATTTACGTAACTCAGGGTCTTGAGGTGCAGTATAAAAAATATCAGCTAAATCAGCAAATACATGCTCATGCATAGTTGTTATACCTAATTTTTCAGGTAATATTGGACCTTGAACGGTATTAATTGTTCCCATAAAGAATCTAATACGTCTGAATTATAAAAATATTAAATTAATATTTTACCAAGTTGGAATACTAGGCCACCAATCAGGATTATTAGGGTCAAAAGGAATTAAGCCGTAACCAGGGTAACCATATTCACCGTTTTCTTCATAAATTTGATTATATTTTTCAACTTTTTTATCATCAAGACTAATACCTAATCCTGGACTGGTAGGCACATTAATTTGACCATCAATAATTTGGAATTTTCCACCTTTAATAATATCATCAGAAATATGTTCATAAGTTCCTTGACTTGGATGAATTATATGAGAGGAAGAAGCAATAATATGCATATTTGCGGCCATTGATATGCCTAAATCAGCAGTTGAATGCAACCAACAACCGAGGTTATGTTGTTCAGCACAAGCTATCATTTTTTTTGTAACATTAATACCTCCAACTTCATAAGGGTCAAGAACTAAGACATCAGCAGCTTCAAGTTTAACAACTTCAGGAATGAGAGGGATATGAGTTGATATTGGAGTATTAACTTTTTTTCTTACACGAGCAGAAGCAAGTAATCCAATACATGGTTCTTCAACATTACAAATATCATAACTTTCCATTTTTCTTATAGTTTTTATAGCGGTTTCAGGAGCCCAAATACCATTTGAATCAATACCAATCTCTATTTCTGACCCTAATACTTCTCTCATTGTTTGTATAATTTTAATATCAGTTTCTGGTTTAAAAATTCCAAGTTTAATTTCTAATCTAGTATAACCAAATTTTTGTACAGCTTTTTTACAATTATTTGCAATATCTTCAGAAACGTTATATTTCATATCAAATTGAGCGTTAGTAGGATACATATATCCAGTAAAGGGAATTTTAGATCTATATTTACCACCAATTAAATAATGAACAGGAATTCCTACATGTTTACCAATAATATCCCACAAAGCAATTTCAATTCCACTAAAATGTCTCATATTTCGAGTGAGAAAAGGATGATGTCTAGAATAACCAGAGCTTTTTATCAAAAGTTTTTCAATATCAAATGGATTAGCACCAATAAAATGATGTTTAAGACTATTTTCAATAATATGCTTTGAAGAAGCACCAGTAGTTTCACCAAATCCAGTAATTCCTTCATCTGTATAAATTTTAACAATAGTTCTAGTAGTTCCTTCAACTACACCTTGTGAATAACGTATAGGATTAATCATTGGTATACTAACAACAGTGCATTCAATATTAGTTATTTTCAAATTAATTCTTATTTAATAAAATAACTAGATAATATATAAATCATAAATAATATATCAACTAATAAAGTAAAATAGTGAGAAATATGAAACTTGTAAATCCTGAAGTATACCTTATAGCTAATACAAAAATCGATTACAATGAAGTGCAAAAAATGTTAAAAACTTTAGGAGATGAAACAGCGTTACAATGGTTAAAAAGAACTAAAGAGTTATCACAATCAGATGGAGATTATTTATCAGAATTAGCTGGTCGTATTTGTTACAAAAGTTTTGGAGTTGGATTAAATCCTAACGTTACACAGATAAGACAAAACTCAAATGAATATATTACAAATACATTGGCAAAAGGTGATGGATCAATTTTTGAGCATGCAACGTGTACTTTTGCATTTTTAAATGTTAGTAGAGTATTTACACATGAATTAGTAAGACATAGAGCTGGAACAGCAATAAGTCAAGAGTCATTACGTTATGTAAGACCAGAAAATATAAGGATTTGGTTACCACCAGACTTAATTGATAAACAAAAAGACATAAAATTAATTATTGAATCAATTGAAGATAATTATCACAAACTTGAAAAAAGTTATAATTGGAAAGAAGAAAAGTTTGATGTAAAAAAAATAATAACTTCATCATTAAGACGTATATTACCACAAGGAATTGCGACTAATATAATTTGGTCAGCAAATCATAGAACGATAAGACATGTAATAACTATGCGTACTCATGAATCGGCAGAAGTAGAAATTCGTATGATATTTGATAAAGTAGCAACAATAATGAAAGAAAATTTTCCATTGACATATAGTGATTTTAAATATAAAAAATTGGTTGATGGGACAAAAAGTTGGTATCCAGAATATAAGAAAGTATAATTGTTATTGCTAAATAATTTAATAATATAAAATTTATTCCCTAATTGATTCTAAATTACTAACTGCTGACCAAATTGTAACTCTAGAATAAGAGGGCATATTAGGGTCTTGAGAAACATCTTCAAGAAATGCAATAGCATTAGCAGCTCGTATAGAGATTGATGTTTCAGTATCATTTAACATAACTATTGATTCTTTAACAATTTTACGAATATTTCTTGGAACAGAATTACTATCAGCAACTGATTTAAGTATTGTAAGTGCTTGTTCTAATTTCCTTTCATTTATAAGTTGTTTTTTAGTCATAAAATTCTACTCTACTATAATCTTTTTTATTAGTAAACATAATATTTAAAATTAAATTTTTCATAGAAATATAGAATATAAGGATGGAGAATGTAAATAAAAATATGAAAAATAAATTAATTATAAGTAAATTTGGCGGAGGTGTATTTGGAGTTAATGGTGAAAATATACCATTAGTAATTGATAGAATTAAAAAACTTAAAAAACAATGTAAGATTGGTCCTTTAATAATAGTTTCAGCACCAAAAACATATTATAAAAACAAAATTTCGTCAATAACAGATGTAGCTATGGATATTGGAAATGAATATGCTAATTTTAATCCTATATCAATAGATCCACTAATAAATCCATATATTGAATGTGAAAAAAAATACATATCAAAACAGTATAAAAAACAATTTAATGACGAATTATACAAAGCAAAACAAAAAATTAATCGTGCTTTAAATCAAATATTAGATAATAGACGATGTGTTGATGTAAACAGATCAAGATTATTAGCATATAGTGGAGAAATGTTAATGAATATATTAATGAGTTATGTAATGAAAAGCAATGGATTAAAATCTACATATTTAACATTAAAAGATTGGCCAATTATTACAGATGATGAATTTGAAAATGCAAATTTTTTACTATCAAAATCTCAAGAAAGAGTATCTAAACTAAAAAAAATGTTTACAAATGAAAATATACCATGTATTGGCGGTTATATTGGAATAACAGAAGATGGATTAGAAACTACATATGAAAGGGGGGGTAGTGATAGGACGGCTGTTAATTTATCAATGTTATTACATGAAGAATATGATGTAATATTAGACTTTGAAAAAGAAGGTATAGTATTAAATGCAGATCCAAAGATAGTAAAAACAGCTAAACCAATATTTAATTTATCATATAATGAAGCACATATAGCTGGTAGATTTGGAATGAAAATTTTAGACCCGTTTGCTATTAGAGAATTGAGAGAATCAGGAATTAATATCCCAGTAATATTAACTAATGTAAATAATCCAAAACAACTTACAAAAATAGATAGAATATTAAATATAAAAACAACTAATAATCCAATTAAAATAGTGACTGGAAAAAATAACTGTGCAATAATTGA
>CAXETO010000032.1:0-7642 GCA_963999255.1 uncultured archaeon
ATATTATAAAAAAATTTAAATGTAGATATTTATTTGAAAAGAAGAAACTAGGAGTAAATATAGCAGTGCAAAAAGCTATATCTAAATCAATTATAGAGGGAGCAACAGCAGCAATAATTTTACCATCAGATATTCCATTAATATCAAGTGATGAAATTGACAGGATAATAAATTATGGAAAAACTAAAAATACTGTAATAATAACTCCTGCAAAAAGATTTGATGGTACAAATTCTTTATTTTTACATCCTCCAAAAATTATTAACACATACTATGATCAAAATAGTTTCATATCACATTATAATGAAGCTGTAGAAAATAGTAAAGTTAATGTCTTTATATCAAAAAACATCATGCTGGACCTTGATTCAATATCAGATTTAAAAGAATTTGTAAAAATTAAAAATAATACAAATACATGGAAATATCTTAACAAATTAATGTAATGAGCAATAGATAATTATGTTTGGTCATAGATGCCCAAAATGTCAATCAAGAATAAATTTAACAAGATGTTTTGATAACAAGATTATTGTTGAATGCAATAAATGTAAATTATTTCATATTTTTGAATTTCATAAAAAAATAGATTTAGCATATTTAGAGTTTTTGAAAATATATAAACAAGACGATATTACAAAAAGAGAAAAAAGAAAATTATTAGAAGAACATGGAATTGTTAAAAATAAAACAGCTATCGAAAACATAATCAATAATAATATTACAACAAAGAAATTACCACCAATTATAAAAGAAATATTATATTCTGATTTAGATTTCATAGCAGAATATCAATATATAGATAAAAAAAATAATGAAAAAAAATATAATGTCAATAATGTAAAGTTAAATAAAGATTTAATTGATAATATAACAAATTCTGGAATTAAACAATTATTATCATTTCAGATAAATTCGATAAAATCAATTTTAAATAATAAAAACACAATAATAATATCTCCAACTGGGAGTGGAAAAACAGAAGCTTTTGCAATTCCTGTAATACAGAAGATAATAGATTATAAGAAAGAAAATAATAATCAACCACAAATTACAGCTTTATTTATTTATCCAACAAAATCATTGACAAGAGATCAAATACCAAAAATAAATAGATTAACTAATAATTTAGGAATTAAGGTAAAAATATATGATGGTGATAGTACAAAGAAAGAAAAAGAGGAAGTTATTAATAATCCACCAGATATATTATTAACAAATTTTGACGCAATACATTATAATTTAATTTACAGGACAGAATTATCACGTTTAATAAATAACATCAAATTTATTGTATTAGATGAGACACATATATATAACGGTACTTTTGGATCAAATGTTTATTTTATTTTAAAGAGATTAGAAAGATTATGTGGAAATATACAATATATTGCAACATCAGCCACAATAGAGAATCCAGAAGATTATTTTAAAAAACTAATCAATAAAAAAGTCACATTAATTAATGAGAAAAGTGGTTTACCATCTAAAACTCATTTTTTAATGGTATTTCCATATTTAAGAAAAAATACATCATTTATCATAGATATAATAAAAAAATTAAATTATTTGAATTATAAGACACTTTGTTTTTCCAGTTCACATTTAATGTCAGAATTAATAGCTTTTTATTTAAGAAGAACAGGAGTTCCTATTAGAGTTCATAGGTCAGGAATTTCAACTAAAAATAGAATCAGAATAGAAGAAGAATTGAAAAATGGACTTATAAAAACCGTCTCTTGTACACCTACACTAGAACTAGGAATTGATATAGGGCATATAGATTCGGTGATATCAGATTTAGTTGTTTTTAATCGTTTAAAACAAAGAATTGGTCGTTCAGGAAGAAAGGGGCAAGAAAGTATAGCTATACTAGTGTTACGAACCAATGATCCTATTAGTCAATATTATAAAAATAATCCAAAGGATTATTTTAGAGATGTTGAATCATCATATGTAGACTCAAATAATGTAACTATTATGAAACATCACATGATAGCATCTGCTATGGATAAATGGTTAACTAATGATGAATGGAAAGAAAATACTAAGATAATCAATGAGTTAATTCAAGATAAAATACTAATCAATAGAAATGGAAAAATTATTCCTAGTCAAAAATCATATGAATTAATGAGAGAGTATAGCATTCGAGGAAGTGGTGAGAATATAATACTTAAAAATAAAAATAAAATAATAGGATATAGAAATATGCCAATGGCTATGCATGAATTATATCCAGGAGCAATCTATTTCTTAGAGGGTCAGAGATATATTTCAAACGGAATTGAAATAAATAATAATATAGGAGTGGCTAAAATAGATAAAATTGATAATAATTATCCGTATTATAATAAGCCGTTATTGGAAGAATACCCTGAAATTAAAAAGATAATAAAAAAAAAGAGAATTTTAGGTTTAGAAGTTCAACAAATTGAATTATCAATAAAAAAATCAGTTATTGGATATGTAAATATAAAAATAGGTTCAGAAGAGAAAAAAGGAGAAAAAAATTATCTAAATGAACCTATAAGATATAACTTTCTTACAAAAGGAATAGTGTTTAATGCACCTAGACCAAAATCCATAATAGAAAATTTGAAAGAGGGTATTGATAAAAAAATAGCTAGTAGTTATCATGCTACTGAACATGTAATAATAGAAGGTACAGACATGATAACAGGAGGTGTTAGTAAAGACATGGGTGGATTAGCAATGGGAACTTCAGGATTAATATTTATTTATGATGCGGCAGTTGGAGGAAATGGAGCGACGCAAATATTATTTGATAAACTAGAAGATTCAATAAAAAGGGCGTATAAAATTATTAAAGAATGTCCATGTATATCAGAAGACGGATGCCCAAGATGCACCTATTCTTATAGATGTGGTAATAATAATGAATATTTAGATAAAAAAGGAGCAGAAGAAGTCTTATTTAGAATTATAAATAATGAAATTAAAGATATAGGGAAACCAGTTGATAACGAAAAAACATTCACATAGAAATTAGAAAATTATATAAATATTCTATCAAGAAGTAACGCTATTAAAAATATAACTAGATATAAACTAGAGAATTTATACCCCTGCCATGCAACTTTTTTAGATTGATATTTTATTATTCTAATATTAGTAAGTAACATTATGATTCCTGCAGATAATGAAATAATTAGATATAATATTTCTAAGTCAGTAAATAAATAAAGAAGTAGAGAAATAAAGACTAGCAGAAGAGTATTAAAGAAAATAAGAATACTAGTTGTTTTTACACTATTACTTGGCAACATTGGAATATTAGCCTTTTCATAATCTTCTTTAATTTTAATAGCTAGACACCAAAAATGACTTGGAGTCCACAAGAAAATCACGATTGTAATTAATATTGGCATTATTGTGAATGTGGAAATAACAGAAGTTATAGAAGTGTAGAAATTAAATATATTATAATATGGAGAATACACATAAATAGCAGCCCAACCAGCTAGAGAAGCACAACTACCAGCAAATCCTCCTATAACAATATTAGACGAGTTCCGTCTTTTAAGAAATTTGGTATAGATTATAATATAAGTAAACACACCTAACGCAATAAAGAAAGATGTAACAGGGTTAATAAATATCCAAGATAGTAATAAAGAGATTAATGTTAAAACAGAAGCTAAAATTAGAACATTTTTACTATCTATTATTTTACCAGATGGAAGAGGACGTTTTTTAGTTCTGTTCATAACAGAATCAAGATCTTGATCAACATAATTGTTAAAAGCACTGGCTCCAGCAACAGAAAGTATTCCAGATATAAGCAAAACTATAAATCCAAGAGGATGGAAACGTACTACTTCAGTTATAGAACCATGCGCAAAGTTAATTTGATTAACTGTTAGAGACAAGAAAAAAGATATAACAGAAACAAAATTCACTAATATAGATATTCTAGGTTTAGTTACACTAAGATATGATCTAAATGAACTTTGTTGCATAAATTGATGTTAACCTATTCATTTATTAAGTTATATATATTATTTTTAAATTTAATTATTTCAAAACAGTATAGACAATATATTAACTTAAAAAACGGAAGAATAAAAGTATAGTAAGTATTAAATTCAACATATATTAAAAAACAGTTTGTAAAATAGTGATAATATGTCAAAAACTATGACTTTAGGAGAACACGTAGACGAATTAAAACGTAGGGTAATGAGAATTTTAATAGTAGTTCTAGGAATTACAGCATTTGTTTTCTTCTTTACTTTACGAAGAGTACAGATTAATGAGACTCAGAATATATTACTGCCTATACCAAACCCGTTCAATAACATAGCGAGCTTAATAATAAATAAAATTGTAGATGACGTTGCACCAGAATTTGTTCAATTAATTGTTACCGCACCTGGTCAAGCAATTTTAAGTGAATTATTAATCGCAGTTTTCTGTGGTTTAATTTTCGCAATGCCAGTTATTGCATATGAATTAGGATCATTTGTTAGTCCTGGACTTCATGATAATGAACGATCGACAATAATTAGATTGATAACACCAATTACATTACTTTTTGTTTCAGGTTCTACATTTGCTTATTATTTAGTAATACCATTTGCAGTAGATTTCTTATATACATACGCTCAAGAATTGGGCGCATTAGCTTTTATAACTGTTCCAGAATTAATTTCTTTTGTAGTTATGTTTTTAGTAGGATTTGGATTATCATTTCAATTACCAGTAATAATGTGGCTTTTAACATTTCTTGGACTTGTCGAACCAAGTTTTTGGAAAGAAAATTTAAGAATTGCAATAGTAGTAATAATAATTTTTGGAGCAATAATAACTCCAGATGGAAGTGGAGTTACAATGTGGTTAGTTGCTTTACCAATGTTGGGATTGTATATAGTAGGATTTTTATATATACAAAAAACAGTTAAATCAAAGAAAGATAATAAAAAGGATATAGAGAAGGAAGAGGTGAAATAAAGAAAATGCCAGTATTTGGAATGGAATGGATTATGATAGCATTGGTAGCATTTGTATTTCTATTTGGATCGAAAAAAGTTCCAGAATTAGCTAGAACTATAGGAAAAGCAATGGGAGAACTTCAAAAAGGAAAAATGGAAATGGAACGAGAGATGATGGAAGTAACTCAACCTATAAGAGAAGTATCTGAAGAAATATCAACAATAAAAAAAGATGTTACTGATACACAAAATCAAATCGTTGGAGACATAAAAGGGAATATAGATTCACTGAAAAATCCGGATTTCAAAAAGATGCTAGACCCAAAAGCTCAATCTTCTTTAGACCCTAATCCAAAGTCAGATTATAAATCAAATTATGTTGTAAAGTCACCAACTGAACAAAAACCAGAATCTCAAACTAATTTAAATGAGAAAATAATAACTAAAAAAAGTAAAACAAGTAAAAAAGAGGAAAAAGAAATTCTAAAGAAAGTGTCTAAGGATATAAAAGATGTAAAAACAAAGAATAAAAAAGAAGAATTAAGAAATAAGATAAGAGAAGAAACAATACGAAAAATGCAAGAACGTAGAGAACGAGAATTACCAGAACAAATAACAGAAGAAGAAAGAATGAAAATAATAAACTCAGCTACAAGTTTAGGACTAGATGTACAAAATAAATCCATCACAGAAATTAAAGAAGCAATGAAAAAAGCATTAGAAAAATAAATACGTAATTAGAATAAAGTAATGTAAAATGGGAATTAATAACTCAATTAAAAATTATTATGATTTATCTAAACCACAAATCATGTATTTACTAGTATTCACAGCAATAGCTACAATGATTGTTAATAAAGGATTTAATAATTCAGGAATTGACTTAGTGATAGTAGCAATAACAGTAGGATTTGGTTCTGCAGGTTCAAGTGCCTTAACTGGATATATAGACAGAGATATAGATCAAATAATGAACAGAACAAAGAATAGAGTAGTACCAACAGGGAAGATTAAACCAGTTAACTCCGTAATTTATGGTTTAATTATTTCATCATTCTCATTAATACTTGCATATATAATCAATCCATTATGCGCTATATTCATGTTCATAGGGATATTCGATAATGTAGTAATATATAGTCTATTATTAAAAAGGAGACATTCTAGTAATATAATACTAGGAGGAATCTCAGGAGGAATGCCTGTATTAATAGGTTATTCAGCAATTACTACACCTGAAACATCATGGTTAACAGCATTACTAATGTCAGCATTAGTAATAATTTGGATACCAGCACACATATGGAGTTTAGCATTATATTTTAAAGAAGAATATAAAAAAGTAAATGTTCCAATGTTAACAGTAGTAACAGATGAAAAATTATCTATCAGATATATAGCAATAGCTTCTATAATAATAGTGATATTCACATTAGCATTATATTTTATAGGAGTATTTGGAATAATTTATCTAATATTAGCAGGAATCATAGGAGGTATTATGTTAATTTTAAACATATGGCTTTTAGTTGCACCAACTAGAAAACGAGCCTGGACAATTTTCAAATACTCAAGTCCATATTTATACATTATATTTATGGGCATGATAATAGATTCACTAATAAGAATTACAATTTAGATAATTAAATTAAATAATACGTAATATTATATTGCTGAATTAGAAATAATATGGAATCTATAGGAGTAATAAGAAGCTTCGGGGGGGACTTGAACCCCCGACATCTTGCTTTCTTTAGAGTACAAGGCAAGTGCTCTAGACCAGGCTGAGCTACCGAAGCATATATTTCAAGAATACAATAATATCTTTATTTGTTACTAATTAATTAACAGAATTTAGCAATAATGTTAAAAAATATGCGTATTCATGATCATGAAAATCAATTTTATCAAAATTAGATATGGAGTACGCAATTTTTAATGCTAGTAAATGAATACAATATAAATCATCTTTTTCTAGTAATCTATAGTAATAATCTTTACAAGAACAGAATAATTGTTTATCAAGAATTAATAAATCACCATCATTACCAATAACAGTATAAATAATTCGATTACTAGGAAGAAATTTATGTAATTTGACTTTACCAGATAGAACTAATTTGAATGCTTTGGATAATTTATCATTATAAGACACTAAATTTTCCATTAAAGTATATAATTATAAGATAATATAAAAAATTTTTAGATGAGCTGATGAGATTTGAACTCACGATCACCAACTCCCGAAGCTGACATCTTAACCAAACTAAATTACAGTCCAAAAAATGGATATTAGAGTTTATTTTAAATATTTATTTAATTTTCAATTAACTTTAAAATACGTAAATAAGAAATTCGTCTAAAAAAATCACATAGATAATGTTGGTTAGATGATAAAGTTAATATATAGTTATTTTGGATTTGTATTTATGTCACAACAAGGTCAACCAATAGTTATTTTAGGTGGAGGAAGCGGACAAACAAAAGGAAAAGACGCTCAAAAAAATAATATTACAGCAGCAAAATTAATTGCTACTATAGTTAGAACATCACTTGGTCCACGAGGAATGGATAAGATGATTGTAGATAGTATAGGAGATGTTACAATTACAAATGATGGAGCAACAATTCTAAAAGAAATTGATGTACAACATCCTGCAGCTAAGATGATGGTAGAAATTTCAAAA
>CAXETO010000033.1:0-7642 GCA_963999255.1 uncultured archaeon
TCAATATACTGGATAATTGAAAACGCACAATTATTTCACTATAAATTTGAAAGATCATCTTACAAGGGAGGGAAATAATATGAAATCTGGAATGTCAAGAAATATACTAATTTTTATTTTAATTATAGGTTTAACAACATCACCAATTTTGTATAATATACAAATAAATAATATTGAGAATAAAAAAGAAACAGATAGAATTGATTATGATTTTGATAGATTCAACATTATATTTAGAGAAAATTTACAAATATATCAAGATAAGGGTAAGCAATTACTAGATATTACTAATACTAATAATGATAATATAGCAACTAATATATTACAATATCCAATATGGAATTTGCCATTTATATCTGATATTTCACAAGAGTATATGAAAGCTACATTAAATATTGAATTTGAAGAAGTATACACTCGAAACATAGATTTTGATATTGATTCAATAGTATGGGAAGATAAGAAATTTGGATTATATGCAAGATATGATTCACATGGAAATTTTGTTGAATGTTGTGAAATTGATGAAATTGAAGCTCTGTATATGTATGATGATCAAAAAGGATGGGAAGCATTAAATCCTGATGCTGGCGGAATAAATAAAATTGAGAATGAATATTTTGGAGTAGATATTGATAAAGTGATAACTGTGTCAGAAGAAAGGCAAATAAATCTATTTAGATATAATTTTACTAGGTGGGATGAAGAATTTAGTTCTACGGATTATCCTATATTAATAGTAGAATGGAGATCTACAGAAAATGTAGGTAGATTGACAATAGAGACAGATTATGATGAAGATTATCAAGTAATTTTTGAACCTATAGAAGAATGTGGTTGTATAGAAATGCAAGATAATGTTAGAAAACCTTATACTAATTATTATGGTGGAGCCCATAGTGAAGATTGGGAAAAAACCATGTATATTTTACCAGAAGATAAAATTATTAAAAATATTGTAATGGGAATTGATACTGGAAATCCTAGTCATGAAATAGATTTATCAGTATTAGATCGTGACGTATACGATATGAGATATAACTCTACAGCACTAGAAGGTGAATGGAATAAACAACATTTTCAGATTCGATCTATAACTTTTGCAAATGGAACTATGACAATACCAGAAATTAGTGTTAAATTGAATAATGTAACTAAAATAAATTATCCAGTTAACATATCATTAAGTCCTGGACTTTACACTATTCCAATTTTAAGTTATAAAATACCGATAGAATTTAATGAATTAAGAAGTAACAATATATTAGAAATTCAAACTGGAGAATTCACCAATATTTTGATGTCAAAAGCAGATATTAGCTTAAGATTTGATCTACAGGAAGCTACAGACAAAAGAGATTTCATTCAAAATATGCAGGTGCCTATTAACATATTATTCCTTAGTTTAGGAATTATAATATTTTCATTTGTAATAATAAAATTAAATAGAATTAAAAAAGAGATGATGAAGTAAATTGATAACAAGATGGATGAATAATCGAAATAATCAAATTTTCTTTACAGCGCTAACTTTAGCCATAGTAATTCGACTTATTTTAATGATACAAACATCTCATGTTGGCAGTGAAGCTAAAATAGCAATATTTGATGAGTTATTTTTAGCAGGGAATTTTATACCTGTAAAAAACTCTGGTTGGGGTTTACCTTTTTACACAATATTTTTTCCAGCATACAGTGTAATTTTATTATTATCAACAATAGGAATTCAACATCATTTTCTAGCTGTAACTTTATTTAAAATTGCTCCAGTAGTGGGTGATTTTGTAGTATTTATTGCATTAATACAAATATCAAAATTATGTAAATTAAACTTTAGACAAAGTCTAGCAATAGGATGTACATACATTTTTAACCCATATATAATATGGATGAGTTCAGTAGTAGGACATGTTGAACAATTTGTAGCTGGATTAATTTTATTAACTATTGTTAATATTTATAAAGGGAATTTTAAATTAAGCGCGACTTATTTTGCAACTGCAGTCACATTTAGACCGAATTTTATAGTTTTAATTCCAATTATGTTAAGACACATAAGAAAAATGAGAGATTTGGTAAGATTTTTACCTATTCTAGTAGTTTTAACTATTTTATTTTTAAGTCCCTTGTATTTATTTTTTATATTAAATCCTAATCAGGATCTTATGACATATGTACGACATTTAACAGATTCAGGAGGTTCTGGTCATTATGGTTTAGCAGCATTAAAGACAGTAGGAGGTAATTTCACTGCACCTTCAGTATATTTTGGGATATTGGATTTAGTAAAATCAATATTAAATTTACAGACATTCATAATAATATTTATTGCAGTAACAACAATTTTCATAAAATTTAAAGCAACAATACGTAATTTAGTAAATTATTATACAATTATATTTTCGATAGCTCTATTATCTGTAACAGTAAGTCAACATCATTATCTTTTATGGATTTTCCCGTTATTAATAATACAGGCAAAAGTATTTAGAAATATTCCACTGTATATTCCAACTACATTATGGGTAAGTAATATGTTACTTGATCCGACATTAAATGGTGCTTTTTTTTATTATCTTGGTGATACATTTCCAAATGTGTATCAGGCATTCTTCCCACTTGTTAAATGGTGGAAGTGGAATGTCTACAATGCTAATTTTGAACTTTCAGCAGCGGTAAGTTTGTTAACAGGAGTTATATTAATTTTAACTATAATAAAAATTGTTAATTCACATATTAAAGAGCATAACATAAAAATATTAAAGAAATTAGATTACAGATTATTTTTCGATAGAAAAATTCCAGAGTTTTTACATAAAAAATGGTATTTTACAGTAGTTATTTTATATTCACTATTTGATACTCTAAGATTCATAATATTAAAGCCACAACTAACTGGTCAGATCTATCTAAGCATAACAATTGTTAGTTTAATTGTAAGTATAATATTATTTATTCCACTAATATTTTACAAATATAAAATCATAAATAAAGACAATAAGAGTAAATTACCATTTTTATATTGGATAATTATTTGGATAATAAATATTGGAATTATATTATTAATTCAAGATATACCAATATTCTCAATTATAATAGGTATCACTTGGTTAATTAATTCAATTAAAACTCGTTATTTCAATTCTACATTATCAAATACATTAAATATAATTTTATTCGTATACATATCATATTTTCTAATTATAATAGAAAATATATTCTTCAGAATTGGAGGATTAATATTCACAATAATATGGATAATGTTACTAACTTTTGTTATTGAACCAAAACCTAAAACAACTAAAAATTTAAGATTAATTAAATATATAACAACTAATTTTTCAACAGTAAGATATTTAATAATAATTCTTTTAATTTCCTCAATATTTATTTCACCTTTAACACAAGTTATTGCAAAAGGAGAAATTGCTAATTCAAGATCTATTAGAAATATGAGTTATGATTTAATAAACATGGATTTCAGCATAATTGATTCTACTGGAATAACACAAGAAATAATAGATCAAGAAGGTGAATATTATGAGAAGAGCTTCATTATTGGTGATTTAGATTCAAACGAAGAAAGTAGTCTTACATTAAAATATCCAACATTGTTTCTTGATAGTTTATCTGAAGATGTACGTGAAAAAATACGTATTAGATTAATGATTGATAGTACACGAATTGCTCAGATGATTAAATGTTATTGTGTGAATAAAATAATGACAGGGGAACGTTCTGAATTAGATTTTGAAGATTTTGTTCATTATGCAGGTGATACTACAAGTGGAATAAGATTGAACAGTACAAATATTAAATTTGAAAGAGAATTTGAAATTGGAGAGGGAAGAAATACTAGACTATATAAGATAGATTTTGATCCGCCAATTTGGACAAGTGATAGGACACTAATTATATTTGATTGGAAATCAACTGGAAATGTAGGAAGATTTACAGCATACCATGAATGGTTTGATGAGGGGGAAAGAAAACTTCATGAACATAAGATATTAATGAAACAATCCGAAGAATTAGGTGAAACTGCAATTAAGTGGGGTGGAGCATATAGTGAAAGTTGGACTCGTGTAGAATATGATTTACCTGCTGAAATAAATCTAACTAGAATAGATTTAGGTATTGATAATGGAGATTGGGAAGTCGATGGATTAAAATCAGTTTATTTTAAAAACTTACTAGTATGGGATAAAGTAACAATATTAGAAAAAGATACAGTAGTTGAATTTAAGATTAGTAACAAAACTCGCGCATTATATCCAGAACTTTTAACAATAGAATCAGAATCTCACAGATTTAATAAATTAATACCTATGGGATATATTGCAGACTTTCTGACTAGAATAGATTATGAATATGGAGATATAGAAGAACATATTAATCAATTATTTGACAAGAACAAGAGACTAGATGATGCAGCTAAACAAATAAGGAAATTTGATTACAATTTAGATACAGAAGAATATAGAATATGGAAAAATGATCATAATAAAGAACTGGTAATAGAATTAAGTTATGAAGATCTCAAAGATGGAAATGTAACAATTACAGTAGAACCACATAATGAAGTGAGAATTAATAATATTTGGATGGAAATTGGACCGCTAAAACCAACTCAGGTAAACCAATTTTGGCTTCAGATACCTACATCAATATTTTTCGTTTCAGTTATCTTAGCAACTACATTATTAATTTTTAATATAGTAAACTTAAAAAAAACACCAGAAAATGAGAAAAAAAATGAAAATATGAAAAGAAAATGAGAATTGCGATAGTATCGGATGGTTTTTTATCCAATAATAGATTAAGATCAAGTACACCAGTTTTAGTAGATAATTTAAGACATGAATTAGAAAAGAGAAATAATAAAGTATTAATTTACACTCCATTAGGACAATTAGTTTATGATGAGAAATATAAAATAGATATTAATAATGAGGGTGGCATGTTAGATTATTTCTCATCTATTAAAAAAATTTCTAGATTAAAACCTGATATTATTCATGTACACGGAGATATAGCTATAACATATTTAGTAAAATTATGGAAATTAAGAACATCAATACCAATAGTTACAACGATTACTAGAAACGCAGCTAATGCTGGTTCACTATCTTTATCACCTGTTTTTTCTATTGGACCAAGTTATGATTGTCAAAAACCGTGGTTTGACTATTTAAAAAAGAAGATAATCAGCAATTTGGATCATATAATAGTAATGAATCAATTTATGAAATCAGTAGTTAATATTAATGAAAAGAAAATTAGTGTAATTAAATATGGAATTAGACGTGATTGGGGAATTCTAGATAAAATTACTAGTAATACAAGTAATAAAATATTTTATTGGGGTGATGGATCAATAAAAAGAGGATATCATCTTTTTCTTAACGCTGCAAAAATAGTAAAAAAAGTTAAGTCAGAAGTACAATTTATTTCTGCTATACGTGGATTAGATCCAACAATCAACAAACATATAGGATCACAAAATACAGAAGAATATTTAACAAACGTTATTTACAAAAAATTAAATTCAGAAGAAATGATAAAAGAATTATTACAATCAAAAATAGTAGTTTTACCATTTTTATCTAATAGTATGGAACCTCCTTTAACTATATTAGAAAGTATGTATTTACGTAAACCAGTAATAACAACAAGAATAGGAGGTAATACTGAATTAATAAAAAATAATGTAACAGGTTTATTTATAAATAGTAACTCAAAAGATTTAGCAAAAACAATTTTGAATAAAATAGATAATAATAATGAATTAGAAAAAATTGGTGTAAATGCACAGAAATTCATTATAGAAAATTATGATTGGGATAAATGTGTAAAAGAAATAATAAAAATATATGAAATATTAGTTAGAAGATAACATATATTTTACCAAATACCAGTTTTTCCAGTTAATTTATATTTACTTAAAGCAATACTAGCAAGAATAGGAGCTAAAAATAGTGATCGACATCCACTATTAATTTTACCGTTTTTAAAATCATTAATTGCTTTTTTAATCCATAGTAATGCAAATGAGGTAGTATTAGGTTTGAAAGGATAATGAAAATCAGTGTACTGTTGATTTATGTCTAAAAAATGATTGAGTTCAATAGGAAAATCAACACCTTTAATCTGAGAATATTTGAATATGTGATTAAGAAAAATTTTGAATGGGTAAACAACACCACTTTTTTTAATACAATTATCTAATAAATCCCAATTAATTTTTTCATTAAACCAATTTAAAGAATTATGTAATTCAGAAATTCTAAGAATACCATGCCTAAATAAACCATGTGTACATGAAATTAATAATCTATGTTCTACACTAGGAATGAAGAATTTAAAATTATTTATTATAACAGATTTTCTATGTTTAATTATATCATATGTGTTAACATATTCTTCACCTACTTGAGAGAAACCTGGATATATTTCAACCTGAGGAATAAGGTCATCATTTGAAGATTCAAATTTTTGGCAATAATATAATTTTTTACCTGCAAGTTTATCACAAACACTCTTGGTTTCACCTGGAGTTTTAGATAATTCCAATTTCGGTATTCCGCCAAAATCATTTTCTAAGATAATGTTAGCTTTAGATATATCATCTTTTACGACTATTAGATCAATATCATTACCAATATCAGGAGCATTATCTAAGGTTTTCATTACAGTAAAATTAATGTTTTCCATTTCAAATTTTTTATGAATAGAATTTAATACGTTTAATTTATAATCTAAACGATTATGTGCTTCTTGAATAATATCAGAAAATTGTTTTTTAAAATTTGGTAAAATTCCAGATTCAAAAATTTTTTTGCTAGATCTTAATAATACCTTATTTCTACGAGCCATATATTCAAACATATTAAAATCAAATTCATTTTCAGCTATCAAATTAGTTAGATTTTCAGATAACTGATCATTATTAGATAGAAGAGAACTGATAATAAATTGAGAATATTTAATTCTGTTATTTTTTGAAATATTACCAGTTATTATTACTTCCATTTTATTCACCTAAATAGATAATTTTGGTAATTCTTTTCTTATTAACTTTAATAAAGATTTAGTTACAGAGGAGAAACTAGAAGTTGCATCAACTACATTTATTCCAATTAGTTTTGCTAAACGTAAATATTTAGTTCTTCTTAAATCAATATATTCATAATTTAATTGTTCTTCAGGTTTCCTTATTTTAGTTATTTCAGGAGTTATATCAAGTAGAATTGTAATCATAGGTTTTGGAAATATAAATTGAAATATTTTATATAAATATCCTGAAGTTATAATTGAGTCATCCTTAAAAGCACAAGAAATATCAATTAACCCGTCAAAATAATATCTATCAAGTATCCAAATAAATTTATTTTTATTTCCAGAAAAAAAATATTTGAGAATAAAAAATATATTATCACCAATAAAATATATCAGAAAATCTAGAAAATATAACCAAATCCAAATTTTTTTTACGGCATTATTAGTTGTACAAGGATGATTAGCTTCAATTTTATTTTTAAGAATAATATTAGAGAATTTTAATAAAGGAAAAGAAAAAAGACGAAAGACTGTAACATGAATGTGAGATACTTTAACGGTAAAATCATTTTTAAGTAATTTT
>CAXETO010000034.1:0-7634 GCA_963999255.1 uncultured archaeon
TAGTTTTCTTACTGTAATGATGTTTTTAGGTATAATGTTTATACCTATCGCATATGCTCTAAAATTAGCAGATCAAGGTGGTATATGGTGACCGTTGAAGTTAGTGCAGAAAAAAATGGTGTTGTAGGTGTACTTGCTGGTAAACTTAATGATATTATAGAATGGGGTATTGCTGAACCTGCTCGCTATCTAATAAATTGGGGTAGAATGTATGCGTTATGGCCTGTTCATGTTGAAACAGCTTGTTGCAGTGTTGAATTTGGTGCTGTTCATGGTCCCAGATTTGATATAGAAAGATTCGGTATACTTGAAGCATTTGGTTCGTTAAGACAATGTGACTTGTTAATAGTGTTTGGTACAGTTACAAGAAAAATGGCTCCTAGACTTAAAATGGTGTATGAACAAATGCCTGAACCAAAATATGTTATAGCTATGGGCGCTTGTGCTATTAACGGCGGGTTATATTTTGACTCTTATAATGTTCTTCCAGGTATTGAAGAAATTATGCCTGTAGATGTTTATGTTCCTGGTTGTCCGCCTAGACCTGAAGCAGTAATTCAAGCAATTATGTTATTACAAGATAAAATTAGAAAATCAAAGGTTAGATGATAAAATGAGTACTCCACCTCCTTCTAATGTGAATGTTGAAGTAAGTGTAGAAAAAGAAGAACAACTTGTTAAAAAAATGAAAAGTAAATTAAAAAACAAATTTATCTTAGATTCAATAAAACCAGGTCGAATTAATGTTGTTGTTTCACCTAATAATATAGTTGAAGTTAGTAAAGTTGCGAAGTCTATTTGTTTTGATCAAGTAAGTTCTGTTGCCGGTACTGATTTTCCTTCTGATAATGAATTTGAAGTTGTATATCATGTGGCTTGTGTTTCTAATTCTAGATATAGAAGTATAGTTCTTGAACTTAGTACAAGAATTAAAAAATCTGAAACTGCAAAACCTGTAATTAATAGTTTATATGATGTTTGGAGAAGTTGTGATTGGCATGAAAAAGAAACTCATGAAATGCTTGGAATTGTATTTAAAGGAAATCCTGAACTTCGACGTGTTCTTTTACCTGAAGATTGGAATGAAATTCCGCCATTAATGAAGGACTATATTCTACCTGGTCGGTGATCAATTTGTCTGTTGAATTTGATATTAAAGGTAAACCTTCTACATTGTCTCTTAGTATTGGTCCACAACATCCTGGATCAGGACATTTTAGATTAGTAATAACTGTTGACGGTGATATTATTACTGATATATATCCAGATCCTGGTTATGTCCATCGTGGAACTGAAAAAATGGCTGAGTATAGAGATTATTTCCAAAATATACCTCATTTGGAAAGACCTGTTATCATTGATTCAACTGGTGTTACATTGCCATTCTGCTTAGCAGTTGAAAAACTTATGGATAAAGAGGCTCCTCCTAGAGCTCAATATCTTAGAATAATTATGGCTGAATTAAATCGTATTATTAGTCATTTATACTGGTTAGGAATCTACGGTCCATTTCTAGGACATACTACAATGTTTATGTGGCCTATGGGTGATAGAGAATTATTTATAGATCTTGCTGAAATGATTGGAGGTCAAAGAGTTACTTTTGCTTATACTATTCCAGGTGGAGTTAGAAATGATATGCCTGAAAATTTCAAGGATAAAGCATTAAAAATATTTGATCACTTTGAAAGAAGACTTAAAGAATATGATGATGTTTTTATTACTAATCCAATAACTGATAAACGTACTAAAGGTATTGGTGTTGTTAAAAAAGCGGATGCTATTGATATTGGTTTAACTGGCCCCAATCTCCGTGCGTCTAATGTAAAATCTGATATTAGAATTGATGAACCATATTGTTTGTATGATGAACTTGATATTAAAAATAATATTCCAGTACTATCTGAAGGTGATTGTTGGGCACGAATGATGATTCGTAGAATTGAATTGTATGAAAGTATGGAAATTATTAAAAAAGCGTTAAAGAAAATCCCTGACGGTCCTGTTAAATTACCTTTTCGAGGTGCGGTTAGAGTGCCAGAAGGTAAAATATTTGTAAGAACTGAAGCTGCTAGAGGTGTAATGGGTTATTACTTAATTAGTGATGGTGGTAAAACTCCTTATAGAGTTAAACTTAGCGTACCATCATTTCGTAGTATTCCAGGTATGCCAATAGCGTTAAAAAATGTTCGTATAGGTGATATGCCACCTATTTATTGGAGTTTTGATTACTGGCCTGTGGAGGCTGATAAATAAAATATGCCTATAGAAACATTTGAACAATTTGTAAAACGAATTTTGACTATAGTGTTTTGGCTTCTTATTATAGCCCCTATGATTCTAGCTCCTATCTTATTTATAATAATCGAATCGGGACTTATTGAGTTCCCACTTAATCCATATGCTCTTATTGCTGCACCTGATCTAGTTATGCCAATACAACTTGAATTAATGGCTTCTAGTTTCTTCAAAGTAGTTGTTTTTCCAGGGTTTACTACTGCTGCACTTGTTGCTACTGTTATGATTCTTTTTGAACGTAAATTTCTTGCTAAAATTAATTTACGTGTTGGACCCTTATACGCAGGTAAATTTGAAGGCTTTTTACAACCAATTGCAGATCTTTTTAAATTAATATCTAAAGAACTAATTATCCCAAAAAAAGCAGATAAAACATTTTTTATAGCTATCCCATTTATGTTATTTGCAGTTGTTTCTGCTTTGTTATCTGTTATTCCAATTGGACCTAGTACCTATGTTGCTCGTTCTCCAATTAGTTTACTAATCTTTTTTGCCATTATGGGTTTCTTTCCAATAATTGTATTGTTAGCTGGTTGGGCTAGCAGTAATAAATTTTCATTTATTGGTGGCCTACGTGCACTTCATCAAATGATTTCTTATGAAATCCCATTAGTACTAGTAGCTGTTAGTATTGTTGTTCTAAGTGGTTCTCTCGATCTTTATCAGATTGTTATAGCGCAAAAAACAGTTTGGTTTATAATTCCCATGTTTCTTGGCGCATGCATCTTTTATGTTGCTTCATTAGCAGAATTAGAACGAATTCCTTTTGATATGCCTGAAGCAGATACTGAAATAGTTGCTGGTTGGTTAACTGAATATTCTGGTATGTTTTTTGGAGTAATTCAATTAGCTATTTATGTAAAATTTTATGCTTTAAGTGCTCTATTTACTGTATTATTTTTAGGCGGTTGGTCAGGTCCAGGAATTTTACCTCCAGAAGCTTGGTTCTTAATGAAAACTTTGATAGTTATGGTGTTTATGATTCTTCCTCGTGGTTTTAACCCTCGTATAAGAATAGATATGATGGTCAAAATAGGTTGGAAATATCTTATTCTTATTTCTATAATAAATCTTTTAATAGCTATTGTTGCAGCATCAATATTAAATGGGTAGATATTACTAAATGAGTTACTATTTTAATGGTTTTTTTAAAGCACTACGTTCTGCACTAAAAGCATTATTTACTAAAAGAATAACTTTAAGATATCCTGATGTTAAACTTAATCTTGCCCCTGGATATGAATATGATCCCAAACAAGGTGTTGGCTTACCTGGATTTAAAGGTAGACATATTTTGTTTATTGATAAGTGTACTGGATGTCAACTATGCTCTATCGCATGTGAAAATATAGCTCAATGTATCGAGATGGTTAAATCAGAAGAGACGCCATCTGCTGCAAATAAAAAGAGTATCTTTCCACAAATTGATTTTGGTAATTGTGTATTTTGTGGTTTTTGTGTTGATGCATGTCCATTTTACGCAATTTATATGACTGATGATTATGAACTGTCTTCTACAGAAAAAAGTAATTTGATCTTTACTCCTAAACAACTTGCCACTCCTCCTAAAAGGAAAGAAGATCTTGTTGACATAAAAATAAAGGGTAGATCTGCATATCATGATTGAAGCTTTTGATATCATATTCATAGTTATATCTGCGTTTACTATACTTACTGCTATACTGTCTTTAGAATCTCGTGAATTAATGTATGGTGCTATGTCTCTTGCTGCATCATTTCTTGGAATTGCTGGACTATTTGTTCTCTTAAATGCTACTTTTCTTGCTATGTTACAAATTCTTGTTTTTGTAGGTGCTATTGCTGTACTTATTCTGTTTACCGTTATGCTAGTTAGAAGAGATAAATGGATTAAAGATGGAACTATTAGAACTAGACTATTGGGATTAGTAACTGCTGTTATTCTATCGCTAGGTCTAATTTTTGTTGGTATGATTTCCAATCTAAATAATTGGTTTGCTAATGATATCATTATCTCATTTATAGATATTGGAAATGATATGATACTTAATTATTCTCTAGTTTTAAATATTCTAGCTGTTGTTCTTGGTGTATCTATTATTGGTGCTTTGACAATGGCTAAACTTGATAAAGGAGATAAAAAATGATACCGCTATTATATTATTTTATTGTTTCTGGAATATTGTTTTCAATTGGAATATATGGTTTAATAAGTAAAAGAAATGCTATTAGATTATTATTTGCTGTTGAAATAATAATAAACGCTGCTTTAATTAATTTTGTAGCTTTTTCTAGATATCTTGTTGAACCTTCTGCTACTGGTCAACTATTTGTAATGTTTGGAATTGCTTTAGCTGCTGCAGAAGCTGCTACTGGATTATCTATTATTCTAGTTACATTTAGATTAAATAATGACATTGATGTTGGAGAACTAAATAAATTAAAAGGATGATGATTAATTGACCGAATTTAATAATATGATCTTATTACAAAGTGTTTTCTTACCAATAATTCTAGCCCCTATTGTTTATCTTCTAGGAAAAAAAATCGGTAAAAATGTAGGCTGGATTACATTTCTAATTTTACTTTACTCGACAATTCTGATGTTATATGCTAGTTCTTTATCTGATGTTTATTTAGAATTATATGACTGGCATCCTATCGGAAATTTTGGTTTACAAGGTGATGGATTAAGTTTACCCTTTGCATTAATGATCGCAATTCTTAGTGTTTGCTTATCTGTTTATTCAATAAGTTATATGAATCATAGAATTCGTGAAACTACATCTGATACTAAGATTATAAATAAAAAATTTGGTTTGTATTTCTCTCTATACCTGATTTATTTCTCAGGCATGCTTGGTACTGTACTTGCAACTAACTTAATCCAATTTTATGTATTCTTTGAATTGATGCTTATACCATCATACTTTCTTATAGCTGCGTTTGGTTACGGTGATAAGGCTAGAATATCTCTAATGTACTTCATTTGGACTCATATAGGTGCCTTACTATTATTGTCTGGAATATTAGCTGTTGGAATGCTTGGTGGAAGTTTTGATATAAGCTCTATAAATGAATTAAATATAGCGTTTAATATTAGAATATGGTTAGCCGCTGCGATAATTATTGGATTATTTGTTAAATTAGCTGCTTTTGGTGTTCATATATGGCTCCCACATGCTCATGCAGAAGCTCCTACTCCTATAAGTGCACTTTTATCTCCTGTTATGATAGGAATTGGTGGTTATGCTATTTTAAGAATTATATTATTTATTTTACCATCAGTCTATCTATCCACTACTCTCTTTGTGAGTATCTGGGGGCTAATAACAATGGTATATGGGGGTCTAATGGCATTATCTCAAGATGATATTAAACGTTTGTTAGCATATTCTAGTATTTCCCAAATGGGTTATATCATATTCGGTATTGGCTCTGCTTATTATCTAGGAATTACCGGGTCTGTTTTTCAATATGTAAGTCATGGTACTGCTAAAGGGATTCTCTTCATGGTGGCTGGTACTATAATAATGAAATCTAATGGTGTAAGAAGTATACGTCAAATGGGTGGATTATCTAAAAAATTGCCTATAACCACTATTGCGGCCTTGATAGGATTTATGACTTTATTTGGTGTACCTCCATTAAACGGTTTCCAATCTGAATGGATCTTGTTTTATGGAGCGTTTGTTGGTAGTATATCTCTAAATTCTGATGCGCGATTAATACTTACTGGAGTAGCGTTACTTTCATCAACTTTAACTGCTGGTTATGCTTTGTTAACAATGAAACGAGTCTTCTTTGGTAAACTTCCTGATAGTCTTAGTAATATTAAAGAAAATGACTTATGTCTATTAATTCCAATAATATTCCTTGTTATATTAACAATATTTCTAGGTATATATCCAAATATTATTCTAGATAGATTGATTCCTACTATCTCTGAAATATTCTTAATAGGTGTTTAAACTATGTCTGATCCTTTTTCTCCTATTATTCCATGGTTAGTATGGATAATTCCTTTAATTGGAGCTATGCTAATACCTCTTATTGCAAAAATTGGTAATAATGTAAGGAATATTAGCGCTATTTTATTCTCTTTTATTTCTGCGTTATTAGCTGGATTGATGTTAGTTGGTGTATTTAGTGGTGAAACTGTTCATAGTCAAGTTATGTGGATTTCAACATTAAACATCACTGCTGGTGTATTAGCTGATCCACTCCGTATTATAGTTTCTAATGTAGTGGCGTGGATTAGTCTACTCATCATGATCTATAGTATAGGATATATGAAGGGTGATCGAAATCTAACTCGTTATTGGTTCTTTATGATCTTCTTTATTGCTAATATGCAAATTATAATATTATCTGATAATTTTCTTCAATTATTCTTTGGCTGGGAAGGAGTTGGATTAGCTAGTTATGCTTTAATTGGCTTCTGGAATTCAGATGAGAAAAAAGATTTTGTTGGTAGTCTAAATCATAAGATTAGAGGATTGAAACAATATTATTCACCTACTCATGCAGGAACAAAAGCTTTTGTTACAACAAAAATTGGTGACGTTAGCTTTTTGATTGGTATTCTATTATTATTTTACTATGCTGGAACATTTGATTTTGTTTCATTAAGCTCCAATACAAATTGGGCTACTATTTTAATTGATAAAGGTATGTTTATTCCAATTGCAATATTAATATTTGGTGGAGCTATAGGTAAATCTGCTCAATTCCCTTTACAAGAATGGCTTCCAGATGCTATGGCTGGTCCAACATCAGTTTCTGCATTAATTCATGCGGCTACTATGGTTAAGGCAGGTGTTTTTCTTGTAGCTGTTATCGGTCCAATATTTTATAATGCTGCTATGGTTATTGAAGCAATTCGACCATTCTTTACTATTATCGCTTTTATTGGAGTTTTCACAGCTTTTCTAGCAGCCAGTCAAGCTGTTGTAGCAAAAGAAATTAAAAAAGTTCTTGCTTATTCTACAGTTTCACAAATTGGATATATGATGTTAGCTCTTGGCGTTGCTGGTTTATCACTTGATTTTGTTGCTGGTTATACTGCAGGTTTGTTCCATCTTATTAATCACGCTATTTTTAAAGCTGCATTGTTTATGGGTGCTGGTGCTCTTATTCATTCAGTTGGATCAAAATATATGAGTGATATGGGAAATCTCAAAAATAAAATGAAAATTACATTTTATATGATGTTAATAGCTACATTATCTCTTTCTGGAATTCCGCCATTAAGTGGATTCTGGAGTAAAGATGCTATTATTGCTTCTACATTAATGATTGAAAATGCTCTTGTATCAAATTCACTTTTCATAATTGCACTTATCACTGCACTTCTT
>CAXETO010000035.1:0-7494 GCA_963999255.1 uncultured archaeon
CCAATATAATTATGTTATCAGTTCCAACAAGATCTATAATAGTTGGACTTATTTGTTGATTACCTCTTCCAAAAACAAAACCTTGATTACCAATAATAGAAACAAGAATTTTAGTTTCACAGTTAAATTTTTTAATAAGATCAAGCAATTGATTTTCATTTACATCTAGTGCGATTAATTTTTTACCACGTATTACATCTACACCCAATAAAGTAGATTTTAAATTGAGTTTCTCCATTATTGCAACGGTAGTTGTACCAGGACCAACAACATATAGGCAATCATTTTTAAGATTAGAGACAATATCATATGCAATACTGTCAACAGCATCAGTTTCAGTAGTCAAAGACTGTCCTTTAACACCTTGCATCAATTCATTCTCTACAGGAACTTTAAGATAACCATAAAATTTAGTAAGTAAAATATTTTTTCTAAAAGATTTTTCATCAATATCCAACACTTCCATTAAAGAGGTTTTAAGTTTGCCTTGAATAAAATCTGAGGTAATTGTTCCAGAATTAGAAGGAGTAATTCCAAAAACTCCAGAATGCATTTTAACACCAGTAGGAATTCCAAGTACAGGAATAGAAACATCTATAGAAGAACAAATATTTCTAGCTGTTCCGTCACCACCAGCAAATAGAATTAAATCTACATTACGATCTTTCATTTTTTTAGCAGCAATAATTGTATCGTTTGGAGTAGTGTTTTTTGTTTGAATATCATCTAGAACTAAGACGTCAAATCCAAATTTTCGAGCAATGTTTTCACCCATTTCATTAGGACAAGTAAGTAAAACAATATTATTTTTAAGATGACTAAATTCGTTCAAAGCTTGTGATGTTCTAACACCAGAAATAGGTTTAGCTCCAGTGGAATATATTTTTTTAAGTATATCAGCACCATCAGTTCCTTTATATCCAAGACTTCCACCCATACCAGAAATAGGATTAATAATTAACCCAATGGTTTTTTTACTCATAAAATATTATATTTATATTAAATAATAAACATTATTCATTAGTAATTAATTGGATAAAATCTGAAATAAACCATAATAACAAGTTGACTTTTTAAATGAGAAAAAGGTTTAATGAAATATGAAAAAACAGAATATAGCTTATCCATATATACCAAATTCTGACCCGAGAATAAAAAAATCAATGCTTAAAGAAATAGGAATTAGAGACGCGATGGATTTATACAAAGATATTCCAGAAAAATTAAAATTAAACAGAGAATTAAAACTTCCAGAACCAATACTAGATGAACATTCATTAAGAACACACGTAGACAAATTAATTGGAAGAAACAGTAGCTGTAAGGAATATTTGAATTTTCTGGGATCTGGATGTGCACAACATTATGTACCAGCAGTATGTGATGAAATAAACAATAGAGGAGAATTTCTAAGCGCATATGTATCTGACGTATATGCAGATCATGGAAAATTTCAATCTATTTTTGAATATTGTAGTTTAATGGGCGAACTCTTAGATATGGATGTTTTAAGTATACCATTATATGATGGGGGTCAAGCTGCAGCAAGTTCTATTAGAATGGCTTCAAGAATAAATGGCAAACATGAGGTACTAATTCCAAAATCCATGAATATAGAGAATAAATTAATAGTAAAAAATTATTGTAAACCAGAACTCATAATTAAGGAAATTGAGTATGATAGAAAAACAGGATTATTAGATTTAAAAGACTTAAAAAAAAATGTATCAAATAAAACTTCAAGTATATTTATTGAAAATCCAACTTACTTAGGAATGATAGAAAATCAAGTAGACGAGATAAACCAGATAGCGTCTAATAACAACATAGAATTAATAGTATATACAGACCCAATATCACTAGGAATCTTAAAACCTCCAAAAGAATATGGGGCAACAATTACATGTGGAGACATACAGCCTTTAGGTATGCATATGAATGGTGGAGGAGGTCAGGCAGGATTTATAGCTACAAAAGATGATATGAAATACATAAGAGAATTTAAAGACTTAATGTATGGAATAACAGAGACTGTAGAAAAAGGAGAATATGGATTTGCAAACGTATTATTTGATAGAACTTTATATGGTTCAAGAGAAAAAGGAGTGGAGTATTCAGGGACTGGAAATGCAATATGGGGAATAACAGCCGCAGTATATTTATCATTATTAGGTAAGAAAGGAATTAAAGAAGTTGGACAGTTAATTAGACAAATGGCCATCTATACTGCGAAACAAATTAGCGAGATAGACAATGTAGAGCTCGTATTTGAATCACCTTTCTTTAAAGAATTTGTAATAAATTTTGATAAAACTAAAAAAAGTGTTTCACAAATTACAAATAAATTATTGGATCATAAAATTTTCATGGGAAAAGATCTAAATCAAGAATTTCCAGAATTAGGACAAAGCGCATTATTTTGTGTCACAGAATGTAGAACAAAAGCAGAAATTGATTACTTAAAAAATGCTTTATTAAAGGTGATATAAATGAATAAAAATAATAAAACACGTAAATTTCATCAGGCAAAATGGGATGAACAGATAATATTTGAATTAGATACTCCAGGTGAAAGAGGAATATTATTTAGAGAAGTAGAAGAAGAGATAATAAAAAAAGTTGGGGATGGCATATCAGATATACCTAAGAACATAGTTAGAAATAAATCACCAAATTTACCTGAAATTAATCAATTGAAAGTATTAAGGCATTATATGAGATTATCACAAGAAACAATGGGAGTTGATGTAGCAATTGATCCACATGGAACATGCACTATGAAATATAGTCCAAAAGTACAAGAACATCTAGCGTCAAGAAGTCCAAATGTTACAGAAATACATCCATATCAACCAGAAGAAACAATACAAGGATTATTGGAAATTATTTACAAACTTGAAGAATTTTTAATGGAGATCTCTGGAATGGACGCTTTTAGTTTACAACCAAGCGGTGGAGCACAAGCAGTATATGCTGGTGCTGCGATTATTAGACAATATCATGAAAAAAGAAATGATAGTAAAAGAGATGAAATTATAACTACAATTTTTTCTCACCCATGTGATGCAGCGGCTCCAGCCACAGCAGGATACAAAATAATTACTTTAATGCCTGATGAAAATGGTTATCCAAGCATAGAAGCTTTAGAAAAAGTGATATCAAATAGAACAGCAGGTATTTTCATAACTAATCCTGAAGATACAGGAATATATAATCCTAAAATTAAAAATTTTGTCAAATTAGCTCATAAACATGGTGCTTTATGTTATTATGATCAGGCAAATGCAAATGGTTTACTAGGAATAGCACGAGCAAAAGAGGCAGGATTTGATATATGTCATTTTAATTTACATAAAACTTTTTCAGTACCTCATGGTGCAATGGGAGCTGCAGTAGGAGCAGTTGGTTGTACAAAGAAATTAACAGAATTTCTTCCTATTCCTAGAGTAGCTTTTAATGGAAAAAAATATTATTTAAAAGAGAAAAATAATAACACCGTAGGAAAAATTAGATCATATTTTGGTAACAGTCATTCATTTCTAAAATCTTATGCTTGGATATTATCTCTGGGCTCTGCAGGATTAAAAGAAATAGCAATAAGCGCAGTTCTTAATAATAATTATATGGATAAGAAAATGAGAGAGATTCCTGGAATAGAATTATGGTATGAGAAAGAGAAACGACTAGAACAAGTAAGATATAGTTGGAATAAATTATATGAAGATACTGGAGTAACTACAGAAGATATTAGAAGAAGATTTGTAGATTATGGAATACCACATTATTTTCCAAGCCATCATCCATGGGTAATACCTCAACCGTTTACACCTGAGCCATGTGAGTCATATTCAAAATCAGACATAGATGAATTTGTAAACATAATTAGAAAAATATCAGATGAAGCATATAGTAATCCAGATATAGTAAAAGACTCACCACATAACGCAAGTATTCATAAGGTAATTAAATCTGATTTAGTTATTAAAAAAGACATTTATGTTACATGGAGACAATATAGGAAAAGTAAACAATTGGATTAATTCAATAATATATATTAAAACTTAAATTTATATAACATAATTGAACCGAATAAACTCACTATAAGAAGTTGTAAGAAAACTATTTGAAAATCTCCATAAACATCCAATAAAAACCCAGAGGATAAAGGACCTATAAGACTGCCAATACCAAATGCTGTATGAAATATTCCTAGATAATACGGAAATTGTTTAGTAGGAATTATATCATTTAATACAGAATAAAGACTAATTAACGTTGATCCGTAGAACATACCAAATAATAAAGCGTAAATATATAACAAATAGTCAGATACATAACTAATAAAGAGAAAAGCCGTAATAGATTGTAATAGAAAAGTAACTAAAAGAATTGTATTCTTATTTACTTTATTTGATAATGCACCAACAACTAGTCTAGCTAATATAGATCCTATACCAATCATACTAATTGCAAACGCTGCAGCCAAATGTGAAAATCCAAGTCCTAATGAATACGGAGAAACATATAATAATAATATAGTACTATGAAGAAAAGCTAAAATAGCAACTACATAGAGAGATAAAAATTTAGGAGATTTATAGAATTTCTGAGTGATTTGTACAGCAGATGTATTTATCACGTTTACAATACTTGTAGATAAAGATTTAATGATCATTGAAGAGAAAAATAATAGTAAACCACAAGATAAACCTAATATAATTAACGTAGAACGCCAATCATAAAGAGAAATAAGTGATTCAGAGAGTAATGGAAATATAATTATACCTATACCAACACCAGATAGAACTATTCCTAAAGGAATTCCACGATTTTTCTTAAAATATGAATTTATATTAATAATTGGTATATTACCAGTGATTGATACAGCGATTCCCATGAACACACCATAAGTGATATATAATTGTAAAAAATCAGTAACTAAACCACTAGCCGTTAAACCTATAGCAGATAGTAAAGCAGCAAAAAAAGTTATTTTTTGAATAGAAAAACGTTGTAACATATATCCAGCAAGTGGACTAAATATAGTTGCAACAATAACTTCAGCACTCCATAATGATGCGAAACTTGTGTTAGATAAATTAAATTCATTCATAAAATAGGTATAATATATTCCATAGGAATAACCAAAAGCTAAAATAAGCATAATGAAAAAATTAGCTATTATAAACAATACATCTTTAAACGAAATTTTTAAGAAGAGTTACACACACCAATTTATTATACTAGAGGCAAACCAGCAATCTTTCTTAATTCATTAATATATTCATGTACACCTTTTTCAAGAGTGTATTTTGGATAATAATTTAATTCATTATTAGCTCTAGACAAAGATACTTCAGGTAATTCTTCTTCAATATTTGCTCCACTTATTTCTTCATCAATAAAATCAAATTCAAGATCTGGAATTAAATTTGATATTATTTTTACAGCATCTTTAACATGATGAGTATAACCACCAGTATTAAAAACAACATGATCATGATTTTTAACATTAAGAGATAAACAGATAACTTCAGCAGCGTCTTTTACATATTGCCAGTTCATAAGAAGACCAGGATATTTAACTACACATTTTTTACCTAGAGAACCTGTTTCAAATAAATCAAATAAGAAATTTGACGCACTAGTTTTTCTTCTAGCCATACCATAACCATAAACACCAGAAAATCTTAAACCAATATTACTTAGACCAAATTGATCAAAATAATGTTGTCCCATATGTTCATTAAATAATTTACAAGCTCCATAAACAGTCATTGGCCAAAGTGGCGCTTCCTCAGTTACTGGTTGTTTATCATATAATTTAGCATGCCCAAAAACCGCATTTGAACTAGCCCAAACAACACGTTTTAAATCATTTTTTCGTGCTATTTCAAATATATTACTAGTACCTAGATTACTTACTTTACAAGCGGTTAAAGGATCTTTTTGACTAGCAAATGTAAAATAATATGCAGTATGAACTATATGAGTTATTTGATGATCTTGTATTGTTTTTTCCAGTAATTGATAATCAGTTATATCACCTTTAACTATTTTTATTTTATCAAGTACATCAACAAGTAGATCAGTATTTGGATTCAAATCATAAGTTACAACATCATTATTTGACTCAACTAATTTTTTTACAGCGTAAGACGCTATAAATCCAGTACCGCCAGTAACTAGAACGTTCATAAATAATAGATAAAAGTAGCACTAATTAATATTTCTAACTATTTCACGCATATATTTTATCAGAATGATGACAAGCTGCATATTGATCTTTTTTAACACTATCAATTAGCAGAGGTTCTTTTTTAGAACACAAATCAGTTACAAGATCACAACGTAATCTAAAACGGCATCCACTTGGTGGATCAATTGGGCTAGGGACTTCACCTTCTAAAATCAATTTTTCAGACTTAGCTTCAGGGTCAGGAACTGGAACAGCAGAAATCAGTGCTCTAGTATAGGGATTCAAAGATTTCATAAAAACATTTTCTGTAGAACCATATTCAACAAGTTTGCCTAAATACATAACTGCTAACTTATTAGTAATCTGTCTAACAGAACTTAAATCATGAGAAATATATAGATAAGTTAAATTCTTTTCTTTCTGCAAATCAAGAAGTAGATTTAGAATTTGCGCTCTAATACTAACATCTAGTGAGGATACAGGTTCATCTAGAACAATAATTTCAGGGTCAACTGCTAAAGCTCGAGCTATACAAATACGTTGACGTTGACCACCGCTAAATTCATGAGGATATCGTGCAGCATGATAATCTTCTAGACCAACTGATTTAAGTAGTTCATAAACTCGATTATCCCATTGATTTTTTTCAGCATGTTGATGTATAATAAATGGTTCTTTTAGTATATCATAAACAGTCATTCGAGGATTTAAAGACGCATAAGGGTTTTGGAAAACAAGTTGCATTTTCCTTTTTAACATTTTCTTCTCAGCATTATTTTTTACTGATAAGATATTAGTTCCATCTATAGTTATTTTACCACTAGTAGGATTCTCGATAGTTAAAAGTAATTTTGCAGTAGTAGTTTTACCACAGCCACTCTCACCTACAAGCCCCAGAGTTTCACCTTTTTTAATAGAGAAAGTTATATTATCAACAGCATGAACTAGACCAGAAGCTTTCTTTATAAGAATGCCTTTAGTATAAACTGGATAATATTTAACTAAGTTTTGAACGTCGATAAAATCATTCATTTTAACCACTAAAATTTTATTTCTTTCCACTTATGACAAGAAACGAAATGATCTTTAGCCACATTCTCTAAAACAGGTATTTTTTCACTACAAATTTTTTCAGTGTATTTACATCTTGGATGAAAACGGCATCCAGTTGGAGGAGAAATTAATTGTGGTATATTACCAGGAATTGGTTCTAGTCTTTTTTTAACGTCAGGTCTTGGTACAGCATCTAGTAATTGACGTGTATAAGGATGTTTAGGGTTTTTAAACAACGTTTT
>CAXETO010000036.1:0-7305 GCA_963999255.1 uncultured archaeon
CCTCTTGGTACGCCGCCAATACATGGTATTGATCCTAATGATATATATTTCAGAAATAGTGTTCCTGCTAGACAAAATCCTGGATTTATGTCACCTATGGAATTTCTTACTCATTTTGATTATGGAAAAATTATTACTGATTCTGATGGTGAATTAAAACGTGAATTTAATTTAAATGTAATTCCTCAAGAAATTACTATAGCTCATAATCTTTCTTATCCTGCTTGGACTTTCAATGGTATAGTTCCAGGACCTACATTAAGAGCTACCGTTGGAGATAAATTAAAAATTAATTTTGGTAATGGAGATTCTCATTCCCATAATATACATTTTCACGGTATACACTCTGCTGATATGGATGGTGTTTTTGAAATTATTCCTCCTGGAGGAAGTTTCACATATGAATTTACAGCTGAACCTTTTGGTATATTTCCTTATCACTGTCATGTTCTACCTCTAACAAAACATGTCGGTAAAGGTTTATACGGAACATTAATTATTGATCCTAAAAAACCAAGAGCTAAAGCAAAAGAGTTGGTGATGGTGATGAATGGTTTCGATATAGATTTTGATAATGAAAATGAATTTTATACTATAAACGGAATTCCAAATTACTATGTTGAAAATCCTATTAATATTAAATTAAACGAAAAAATTAGAATTTATCTTGTTAATATGACTGAGTTTGATCAAATCAATTCATTTCATTTACATGGACAATTGTTTTACTATTATCCTAATGGAACTATGTTGACCCCATCTGAATTTACTGATACTGTTATTCAATGTCAAGGTATGAGAGGAATTCTTGAATTTACATATAATAAACCTGGTAAATATATTTTTCATGCTCATCAAGCAGAATTTGCTGAATTAGGTTGGTTAGGAATATTTAATGTTGAATCCTAATTCAATTTATGTCAGATTGTTGATATAATATGAACTTAAAATATTCTTTATCAATTGTATCTAGTTTATTGTTAATAATTGTATTATTAATGTATACTCCGCCAACTAATATATCATTAAACGAAGATAATATTCAGTTAGAAAGTCTAACTTTTGAAAAAACTATTTTTGAACCCGGATCTATCACAATTGAATTAGTAAACGGCGGTCCTAGTACAGTCAAATTATCACAAATTATTATAAATGATGCAATATGGGGTGGTTATATTACTCCTAGTGAAGAAATTCCTAGATTAGGTAAAGCTAAACTTTCTATTCCGTTTGATTGGGTTAAAAATGAACCTGTACATATTGTATTAATATCTTCTAAAAGTATAAAATTTGAACATGTTATTGATAATCCTGTAATAACTCCAATTATTGGTATAAAACATTTGTCTAATTTTATTATGTTAGGAATCTATGTTGGAATAATACCTGTATTCCTTGGATTATTATGGTTGCCTTTCTTTAGTAAAATAAATTCTAGAAAATATAATTTTCTATTAAGTTTAACAATTGGATTATTATTATTTCTTGGTTTTAATTCAATAATTGAAGCTATAGAATTAATGGAATCTGTACCACTTGCTTTCCAAAGTTCTACCCTTTTTATTTTCTCTATACTTATTAGTTTTCTTGTATTACAAATGTTAACTGGAAAAAATATTGTTACACTTAATAAAGAAAAACCTTTTCTTCGTATTTCATATATGATTGCTTTAGGAATTGGTCTACATAATTTAAGTGAAGGTTTAGCTATTGGCTCAGCTTATTCATTAGCAAATATTGCTTTAGGAACGTTTCTAGTTATTGGATTCGCTATTCATAATGTTACTGAAGGAGTAGCTATAATTTCTCCAATATCAACTAGAAAATTTAAGTTTAAGAATTTAATTTTTCTTGGCATTATAGGTGGTGGGCCAACAATTATCGGAGTTATTATTGGAGGATTTGCTTATACAACTTTTTGGGCAATAATATTTCTTGGTATTGGTGCGGGAGCAATATTTCAAGTAATATATGTAATATTAAAATCTATAAATCATGATAAAATATTTAAAAATTGGATAACTCCAACTAATGTACTTGGATTAATTATTGGTGCTTTTATTATGTATCTTACTGGATTACTTATAGCAGTTTAATATATTAGTAAAATTATATCTAAAATTAATTTCTAATATCTTGGAACTGAATCATCAATTTCTACTGACCATGCTTCTATTCCGCCTTTTAAGTTACTAGCTTTTGTGAAGCCAATATTACGTAAAAGAGTTGTAGCTTGTGCACTACGCATTCCAGTATGACAATGCAATATTATTTCTTGTGATGAATCTAATTCATTAACCTTATTTGGAAGATCATTTAATGGAATAAGTTTTGCTTCCTTAATATTACATATTTCATACTCATGTGGTTCTCTTACATCTATTATAGTTATTCTCTCGTTATTTTTAATTTTACTTTCTAATTCCTTAACAGTTATTTCAGGTACTGATTCCTGTTCTGCTGTAACTCCACCTCTAATTCCACAAAATTCTTCATAATCAATTAACTCATTAATTGTTGGATTTTCTCCACATATAGGACAACTAGACTCTTTTGTTATTTCTAATTCTCGAAATCTCATCTCTATTGCATCATAAAGTAGTAATCTTCCTACCAAAGATTCGCCTTTTCCTATTATTATTTTAATAGCCTCAGTCGCTTGTATTGTTCCTATAACTCCTGGTAATACTCCTAATACTCCACCCTCTGCACATGATGGTACTAATCCTGGTGGTGGTGGTTCAGGATATAAACATCTATAACATGGACCATTTTTACTATCAAATACTGATGCTTGACCTTCAAATCTAAATATACTTCCATATATGTTTGGTTTTCCTAATAATACACATGCGTCATTTACTAAATATCTAGTCTGAAAATTATCTGTTCCGTCTATTATTATATCATATTTCTTAATTATATCTAAAGCGTTTTCACTTGTTAATCTAGTTTCATAAGTTTCTACATTTATTGTAGGATTTATTTCCATTATCCTTTCTTTTGCTGATTGTAATTTTGATTTCCCTACATTTCTAGTTGAATGTATTATTTGTCTTTGTAAATTAGTTAAGTCGACTACATCAAAATCCACTATTCCTAATCTTCCAATTCCTGCAGCTGCTAAATATAGACCTGTTGGTGAACCTAATCCACCACTTCCAATTAATAATATTGAAGAATTTTTAAGTTTTAATTGTCCTTCCATACCAACTTCTGGTAAAATTAAATGTCTACTATATCTCATATATTCATCTTTATTTAATGATCCACCTGCTACTGATGGTATTATACTTATTATATCTGAATTATTTAATTCTGTGTTCTCATTATTTAATTTTCTGATATCTTTATCGTTGACATATATGTTTATGAAACTTCTAATTTTTCTTTTTTCATCAAAAATGTGAAATTCTATATTAGAATTACTTTCTATTAATTTTGTTAATACGTCAATTATTCTTTTACCCTCTAATTTAATTGACGATTTCCCACTAACATATTGTCTTAATGGTGTTGGTATTAAAACTGTAGATTCAATCATTATATATCATCTCATTTTTTATTTTATTAATTCCTCTTTATCAAATTTACTTCTATCATCTCTTAATCTCCATGATGCTAAGGTTATTTCCTCTTGTATTATATTACTTCTCTCTTTTTGTTTAATTGATATTATAATATAACTATACCATGGCCATGAATGTTCTAAATCAACTGTTGATGGTTCTGCTGGAGTATCTGGGTGAGAATGAAAAAAACCTAATAATTCTAATTTCTCTTCTTCCGCTTTATTCTCTACATTTATAATATCCTCTGGATCAATTACATATCTTCTTGTTCTTAATTTCTCTACTTTGTTTTCAATTGGTATTACTTTTTTAATTAATCTAATATTGTTTTCTGTACCTATTAGCGCGCCACATCCTTCTTCTGGATAAGCATCTTTAATATGATTAATCATAGTTTTATATGCTCCATTAGTTATTTTTATCAACTTTCTTTTTAATCTAAAAACTTGTATATATTAAAAATGATCTATACATAAATCTTAATATTAGGTGTTAATCATGCATATTGTTTTATTATTTAACTAATTTATTATTTTCTTTCATTCCAAAATCTTTCTGTTAGATATCTATATCCAGTATCACAAAATATGGTTACTATTACTCCATGTTCTATTTTATTAACTACTTGTAAGGATGCTGCTAAAGCTGCACCTGATGATGGCCCTACCATTATACCATAATTTCTAGCTAATTTAATTACTAATTGATGTGATTCTTCAGTTGATATAAAAATTTGTTCATCACTCATTTTTTTATTATATATTTTTGGAATTATCGATGATTCCATATGCTTTAAACCTTCTAATCCATGTAATGGAGAATTTGGTTGAACCTCAATAATCTTTATTTTATTATTATATTCTTTTAATCTTTTTCCAGTACCTACTAAAGTACCACTTGTTCCAACACCTGCTACAAAATGTGTAATTTTACCATCTGTCTGTTTAATTATTTCTTGACCAGTAGTATGAAAATGTGCTTGCCAATTAGCATCGTTACTGTATTGATCTGTGTAAATGTATTTTTCCGGGTCTCTATTATAAACCTCTTTTACTTTTAATATCGCCCCATCAATTCCATCTATTGGGTTAGTGTATATGACTTGTGCTCCATATGCATTTAATATGCTTTTTCTTTCACTTGTTACATTACTTGGCATAATCAATTTTACTTTTATATTTAAAGCCGAACCTATCATTGCTAAAGCTATTCCCGTATTTCCTGAAGTTGCATCAAGTATTATTCGTTTATTATTGCTATTATTTTTCTTTAATTCATTTAGAATCATTGATAAAGCAGCTCTATCTTTTACTGATCCTGCTGGATTACTAAATTCTGCTTTAGCGTATAATTTTACTTTTGATTTATTATACATATCACTTAAATCTATTAACTGTGTATTTCCAATTTTTTCTAATATTGGATGTTTCTTAACTATTTCATTATATAATTCTATATGTTCCACAAATTATTCAACTCAATTTAATTTATATGTTCTAAAATAGTTATATCTACTTATAAAATAGTACATAAAGTTATTATATAAATTATATTTAGATTTTTATATGTCTGAAAAACTAATTGTTGGGTCTCAAATTCCTAATTTTATTCTTAAAGATAGTGATAAAAATGATGTCTCTCCATCAAATTTTAAAGGTAAAAAATTAGTAGTTGCTTTCTTACCTGGAGCTTTTACTGGTGTTTGTGATAAAGAAGTATGTGCTCTTCAAGATAACATTGATAATTTATCTAAACTTAATGCTAATATAGTATCTATTACTGTAGATTCTATTTTTGTCAATAAAGAATTCTCGAAAAAATATAATCTTAGTTTTCCTGTTTTAAGTGATTATGATCGTAAAGTTATTGAATTATATGGTCTTGGAATTGAAAATTTTGCTGGATTACCTGGATATACTGCTTCTAATAGAGCAATATATGTAAGTGATGAAAACGGCGTAATTCAATATGCTTGGGTTGCTCCTAATCCTGGTGTAGAACCAAACTATGATGAAATCCAAACTAAATTATCATCTATCTAATATCATTTTACTTGCGTTTATTCTGTAGAATTTAGAAAAATAAAATTTTTTTTCTGAATTTTTTTATAAATAGTTATATAATAATATATAAGATTTCCATAGTATTGGAGTTTATTTGTGTTCTTGATTACTATTCTTAATTTAAATAAAAAGTTAGTTTATGCAGCTTCGTTTAGTGCATTATATCTTATATTAGGATATCTTATTACTTTTGTAACTGGTCCTAGTCTTCGTGGTTCGGATGCACATTTAATTCGTGCTTTATTAATAGTTGTTTTAGCTAGTAGATTTAAAACCCCTGGCTCTGCAACTCTTATGGGTGTAATTAGTGGATTTATTCTTCTTGGAATTCCTGCTCCTGCTTCTTTTTTATATTTACCTGGTAGTATTCTGGCTGGATTAACATATGATTTATTTATGTCAATTGGTAATTATGGTAAAAATTCTAAAAACAAAATATTAATTATACTCTTCTCAATTTTAAGTGGAATAAGTGAAGCTATAATTGTTACATTTGGATTTATTATGTTAGGTTTTGAATTCTATGAAATATTATTCCGTTTATCTATTTTCAATATAAATATAGGTTATTATGGAATATGGCTATATTCAATTGGCAAAAATGTTATTATGAGTTTTATTGGAGCTATAGTTGCTACATTAATAGTTAGTAAACTCAATCTATTCTCAAGAAATAAATGAAACGCTATTATATTTCTATTGTATTATTTTTATTATGGATTGGTCACAAGATCAGCTTGAACAATATAATCGAGACGGGTATCTCTTAGTTAAAAATTTGTTATCTAGTTCTGAATTAAACGCTCTTAAATCTGATTTATCACTTCTCTTTGATGCGACTGATGACTCTGATGGTACTCATAGAATAAGAGAAAAAAATGGTGCTATTCGTCAAGTAATGTTAGCGCATAGAGGTGTTGAATCTTATGCAAATATCATTCGTACTCCTAAAATTCTTAATCCTATAAAACAAATTCTAAAAAATGACGTATATATTTATCACTCTAAAATTAATGCTAAAGAATCATTTGAAGGTACTGTGTGGTTATGGCATCAAGATTATGGTTATTGGCAGTATGATGGTGTTAAACCTAATTTAGCATCTGTAATGATTGTTCTAGACCCTGCTACTATAAATAATGGATGTCTTATGATTGTCAAAGGTTCTCATAAACGTGGAGTTGTTGACCATTATTCTGATGAAGTTACTACTAGTTATAAACAATGGTGTATTGAAAAAAAATTACTTCAAAAATATATTAAAGAAGAAAATATTACTCATCTTATTGCTTCTCCTGGTGATGTAGTATTCTTTGATTGTAATATCATGCATGGATCTAGTCATAATATGTCTCCTATAAACAGACATACATTCATAATTGTCTATAATTCTATTGATAATAAACCAGTTAGTGTAGCTAATCCTAGACCTGATTGGGTTGTTTCTCGTCAGTTTGATATCGTTAAATAGTTTTTTATCTAGTTAAGAAAATTGAACCGGTTATTGCTAATGCAGCTCCTATAAAATTAAATCCAGTAAAGATTTCTCCAAGAAAAGCTATTGATAATAAAACAGCAATTGCTGGATTTACTCCAACTAATGGCATCACTATACTTAATTTTCCTTTTTCTATTGCTATATAGAAACATACTGCTGATACTGTAAAAAG
>CAXETO010000037.1:0-7222 GCA_963999255.1 uncultured archaeon
CGTCTATTCTATATTGGTACTTAATTATTTTTTATCTAGAAATTTTTCTGCAGTCATGTTTAAGATTATTTCTGCAATATCGCTTGAATATTCTGCTGTTCTTCTTATATGTTCTATTATTAAATTAATATTAGTCTGTTCTCTTACATCTCTGTTTTTTAATAGATTTGTTAAACCTCTTTCTTTTTTCTCTATTGATTTTGCTTTTTCTACTATCTCGTTAGATGTTGTGTAATCTTCTTTAAATAATGCTTTGCTTGATTCTTCAAATACTTCTAATGAAAAAATACTTAATTCTTCTAATTTGTTAACTACCTCTTTATCTATTTTGTTTTCTATTTGTAAAACAGTTTGAGCAATTTTTGTAGCATGATCTGCTACTCGTTCAACACTCTTAACTATTAATCTATATCCTAAACAATCTGTTATCTTATCTAAACCTATTTTCGTTAATATGTTAGGTGTTTTTACCGCTATTTTCAATAATCTTATTATGTAAAGACTAAATCTATCTACTTCATTATCTGAATTGATTACTCCTGTAGCTGCATCTCTATCTAGTTTGTAAATTGATAAGATTGCGTCTTTATGCATTGAATGCGCTATGATATACATTCTTCTTAATGCATTTTTTATAGTTAATTCTGGAAAACTTAGTAATACCTGAATAGTTATTTCTTCTGTTGAATCATTTATTATCTCTGTTCCAACCAAATTATTTCTCACTATTTTCTTAACAGATTCTCTATCTTCTGCTGTTAATCTATTTAATTTATTACTTATTTTTATTAGATTATATCCTGTAACATATAATGAAACTATTTTTCTTAATATTGTGTCATAGTCCTCTTTATCTATGTCTATTCTAATTTCTTTATTATTGCTGATTATTTTATTATTAGGAGTTATTACTATCTCGTTATCTGAATTATAAACTAGTGTTATCTCTTCTCCTGCCTTAAGATTATTATGCTCTACCCATTGTTTAGGTAATGTAGTAGTAAAAGATGAATTACCTGAAAATTGAATTTTTCGCGTCTCATTTTTATTATTCTTTAAATTCATTATTTCACTATTCTCTATACTTCAATATATATTTATATGTTAAAAATATATTCTATATGCAAATTATATATATATTTCATATTTCAGATATATTAACATGGGAATAAAAGAATGGTTATTGCCACAAGATAAAATCTTCTTTGAATTATTGGGAAAAGAATCAGAAAAAGTTTTAGAAGCAATTCAATTAGTTGCCTCTTTCATTAATAAACCTACTAATGCTCAAGAACTTGAAAATAATGTTAAAAAATTAGAGAATCAGTGTGATGACATAGTTCATCAAATCTATGAAAATCTTAATACAGCATTTATTACTCCAATTGATCATGAAGATATAGGGAAATTAACTCATATTTATGATGATGTTTTAGACTTAACTTATGGCGTAGCAAAAAGACTTTATTTGTTTAATATTACACCATCCGAAATTGAGAAAAAATTCTCAAAAATTAATCTGAAATGTGCACATCTTCTTAAAGATGGTTTTACTTCTATGATAAAATTAAAACATGATGATCTCACCAATTATGTAGTTGAAATTAATAGTCTAGAAGAGGAAGCTGATGAACTACTTAATACATCTGTAGCAGATCTTTTTAAAACTAATGATCCTATTTCTATAATTAAACTTAAAGAAATTTATGAAGAGTTCGAATTAATTACCGATAAATGTGAAGATGTTGTAACTTTAATGCGGGACATTGTAATCAAACATGCGTAAATATGTCTTATAGTGATATAAATGCTTGAGATTATAATTATTACAATAGCTATAGCGTTAATTTTTGATTTTTGGAATGGTGTTAATGATGCAGCTAATTCTATATCAACTGTAATAGCAACAAGAGTTTTACCGCCAATGGTTGCAGTTGGATGGGCGGCTTGGTGGAATTTTGCAGCTGCTTTTGGATTTGGTGTAAGTGTAGCTAAAACTGTTGGAAAGGGAATAGTCTCAACTACTATAATTGATGAGCCAATGATACTTAGTGCGTTAATTGGTGCAATAATTCTTGTAGCTGGAGCTTCATATCTTGGGTTACCTGTTAGTGCTTCTCATTCATTAATTGGTGGATTAATAGGTGCTGCTATAGCTAAAGCCGGTTACAGTGTTTTGATTTACAGTGGTGTAATGAAAGTTCTGATATTTATTGTATTAGCTCCACTTATTGGAATGGTGGTTGGTTTTTCTGTCATGATTCTAGTAACTCGTATTTCTATGCGATACAAATTGAAACGTAATTCAGTTATTTTTAGAAGATTACAACTTGTCTCTGCAGCTGCTTATAGTTTAGGACATGGTACAAATGATGCTCAAAAAACAATGGGAATTATAGCAATTTTACTTTTCACTGGAGGATATTTGGGTAACACTTTTTATGTTCCATTTTGGGTTATTATGGCCGCACATATTGCTATTGGTCTAGGAACTCTTGTAGGAGGAAGAAGAGTAATTAAAACTTTAGGTATGCGTGTTACAAAACTCAAACCTATTGGAGGTTTTAGTGCAGAAACTGCAGGTGCAGTTACTCTTATTGGAACAGCCCTAGGTGGAATACCTGCAAGTACAACTCATACAATTACTGGATCAATAATCGGTGTAGGCGCTACTAAACGGTTATCCTCTGTAAGATGGGGTGTAGCACGTCGTATAACTTGGGCCTGGGCTTTAACTATTCCGTTAAGTAGTACTATAGCTGGACTTTCATATCTTGCAATTAAACTGTTTTTCTTATGATATTTATTTTGTTTGAATTTCATAAATAACCATAAATAATTATTATTCCTTCTAATTTACTAGATTATTCTTGAATAAAATTAATGATAATGCATTAAGTTTACATAAAAAATCAATTATTGTTGATATGTTAAATCCATCTAAAATTACTCGGGACTATCTTCTATCTATGAAAAAAAGTGGAATTACCGCATCTAATATTACGCTTGCTGGAGCTAAACATGGTGATGTAGCTCATATACGTAATACTCCTTCTGATGTAATTGATGATTTAACTAGATTTAATAAATTTATCAACGATAATAATGATATCGCTATTCCTATTAGGTGTAGTGCTGATATTGAAAAAGCTAAATCTGAGGGTAAAGTAGGTATCATTAACGGATTTCAGAACAGTTTACCAATTCGTGAAGATCTTTCTCTTGTAAAAATCTATTATAATCTTGGTGTAAGAATAATTCAACTTACTTATAATGAAAAAAATCTAGTTGGAGGTGGTTGTGGTGACACGTCTAATTCTCCGTTATCTGAATTTGGAAAAATGGTTGTAAAAGAGATGAACGATCTAGGTATTCTTATAGATCTTTCACATGTTGGTGATAATACTAGTTTAGATGCAATTAACTTTTCAAAGAAATCTGTAGCGTTTACACATGCTAATGCACGTGCTCTATGTAATAATCCCAGAAATAAACCAGATTCATTAATTAAGCTAATAAGTTCTAAAGGTGGTATAATAGGGTTAGTTCCTATATCTATGTTTGTTACTAAAAATGATAGTGATGTAAAAATTGATTCTTTGCTTAATCATGCTAATTATATGAAAAAACTTGTTGGATCTAATCATATGGGTTTTGGTACAGACTTTATGGAAGGATGGACACCTGAAGAAGTAAATAGTTTACTTGAAGTTTTTCCTTGGGAAAAAAATAAAATAGTAAATTATGTAACCGAGTTAAATTCTGTAACTAAATTACCTAATCTTACTACTAGTCTGATGGAAAACGGATATGATAATAACGAAATTCAAAAAATTTTGGGCCTCAATTTCTTAGATTTATTTAAAAAAGTTTGTGATTAACTAAATTTAATATACTTCATAATCATTAATTTATTTTTAAAATGAAAACTAATTATAAAATTTTTATTATAATATCTTTATTATTAATTTTAATTCTTGGTATGGTTTATTATATTAGTAATACTGATGGTGAAAATTCAGATTCTAGTGCAACTGCTGAACTTAATATATTAGTATCATTTTATCCACTTTATGAATTTACATCAAATATAGCGAAAGATAAAGCTAATGTATCAACAATTATCCCTTTTGGTGTTGCACCACATCATTTTGAAATTACTCCTTCAAAATTATTGCAAATGCAAAATGCAGATATAATAATAAAAATAGGATTCGAATCATGGGATGATAATCAAATTAAAGAATTGAATAGTGATATTGTAATTATTAATATAATAGAAGTTCTTGAGAAACAAAACCCAGAATTACTAATAAGAACATTCGATGATGAGCATAGCGATAAGAATGATGCTGGTCATGATCATAATATAGATGTTGATCCACATGTCTGGTTAGATCCAATTCTTGTTAAATCAATTAGTATAATCATACAGGACTCAATTATTAATATGGATGAAAAAAATACAGAATACTATGCGGAAAACACTAAATTATATTTAAATAAATTAGATGAACTAGATAATGAAATAAAATTTACACTAAAAGAATGTCAAAGTGATAAATTAATTACTTTTCATGAAGCTTTTGGATATTTCGCAAAACAATATGACCTTCAACATATTTCATTAAGTGCTTTTGCTCCTGATTCTGAAATATCAGGTAATAAAATAAAAGAAATAATTGAATTCATGAAAGATAATAATGTTAAAATAATTTACTCTGAAGAATTAGTGGATAGTAGATTTGCTGAAACTATATCTAATGAAATTGATGGAAAAATACTTTTCTTAAGCCCTATCGAAAGACTAAATGAAGAAGAAATTAATCAACAAGTAACATATTTTGATAAGATGATCCAAAATTTGAACAATATTGAAATTGGATTAGAATGTAAACTCTAAAAACCTTTATTGACTTCTAATACAATTAAAAATTAATTGAATATTCTTGAAATTAAAGATGTAACTGTAAAATATGATATAATAGCTGCTGTAGATAATGTAAGTTTTAATGTTAAACAAGGTGACTTTCTAGGAATAGTGGGACCAAATGGAGCAGGAAAAACTACTTTGTTTCGATCAATTTTAGGATTAATGAAATTTGAAGGAAAAATAAAATTATTTAATTATTATCCAAGTAACGAATATCGACTATTATTACCGTTAATTGGATATATTCCTCAAAAGATGTCAATAGAAAAGAATTTTCCAGCTACTGTAAGTGATATTATATCTATGGGTGTTATACCTGAAAAAAGAATTACTAAAGCTAATAATTTACTTAGAAATAAAAAATATATTGTTAGAGAAAATAAATCAAAAAATCTTGAATTGCGAATTTCTGAAATGTTAGAACTTACAGGATTAGAGTCAATGGCTGATAAACTATTTAATGAATTATCAGGTGGTGAACAACAAAGAGCGTTTGTAGCAAAAACATTAGTCAATTATCCAAATTTACTTATTCTAGATGAACCAGTAAATGGTCTTGATATGGATGCACAAAATAAATTTTATGAAATATTGACTAAAATCAATAAGAAACATAATACTACAATAATTTTGGCTTCACATGATCTAGATGTTATATCTAAACTCACTAACAAGGTGGCTTGTATGGATAGAACATTGTTCTTTCATGGAAATAAAGACGAATTCTTTTCAAATAGTGAATTACTTGCAACTTATAGCGAATCTGCAATGCAAATGCATTTAAAATATCATACGTGATATAATTGATATTTGAAATCTTCGAATATCAGTTTATTCAACGAGCAATTATTACAGGTGTTACTATTTCTACCTGCACCTCAATTATAGGATTATTTCTTATGCTTAGACGATTCTCCCTATTTGGTGATGCGTTCGCAAACGTCGCTTTTGGAGGTATAGCGTTAGGATTGTTTCTAAAATTTTATGCGATATGGACCGCTCTAATAGCAGCAATTATATCTGCTATAGCTTTAACAAAATTAACTAAACATAAGAAAATTTCAGGTGACGCTGCGCTTGGAATATTCTGTTCTACAGGTTTTGCAATAGGGATATTATTTATTAGTCTAACAAATACTGGATTTAATGTAGATATTTACAGTGTCTTATTTGGAAATATATTACTAACAAGTATGTCTGATATGATTATTACAGTGATAATCGGTCTAACGATAATATCAATAGTGTTAAAAATTAGAAAACAATTACTTTACGCCGCTTTTGATGAAGAACAAGCAGAAATTAGTGGATGGAATGTTAATACTATGAATTATCTTTTCATGATATTATCTAGTATAACAATTGTAATGTCAATGAGATTAACAGGTGTATTGTTAATATCTGCGTTAGTAATTATTCCAAATGTAACTAGTATACTGATGAAACAAGGATTTAGAAATACAATGATTATTTCAGTATTAATTTCTGTATCATGTACTATATCAGGTATTATCATGTCATTCTATTTTGATGTAGCGCCATCTGCAACTATTGTACTCTTAGCAGTTGGTGTATTAATAATAACTTTGATATTAAAATCAAGTGGAATAATAAAAAAATAAAATTATACTTAAGCGTATATGAGGTTAAACAACAATGTCAGATATCACAGATAAGAAAATCCGTCGTTACGATATTGATTGGTTACGTATAATTGTGTTTGGCATTCTCATTTTATTTCATATTGCTATCGGATTTGTGCCTTGGGGAATATATGGTTATCAAAATAATCATGTTACTGGTGAACTAGGTGAGGTGATACTTATGTTCATTCATTATTGGAGACTTCCAGCTTTATTTTTAATTTCTGGAATGAGCACATGCTATGCGTTCAGAAATCGTAATAGTGGAAGCGATTTTAGTGGTAGTGTAGAAGAAAAGAATTATAATAATATGGTGTTATATGTCAAAGAACGTTTTAAACGTCTTCTGATACCGTTAATAGCAGGCACATTAATTGTTAACAGTTTTATTTCATATTATAGAACGTTAAATGATTCAGTGGAAAAAGGCTTCAATACATTTTCGCCTTTAGAAATAGGTAATATAGATAAAGTGTTAGCAGATATTTTTCTACGCTGGGAAAACTTATTTGGATTCAACCATCTCTGGTTTCTTATAAGTCTGTTATTCTATTCATTAATTTGCGCTCCACTGTTTCTTTATATTAAAAATAATTCAGACGGAAAACTTGTTAACGGCGTGAAGAAGATCTTCAAGCTTCCAATG
>CAXETO010000038.1:0-7144 GCA_963999255.1 uncultured archaeon
ATTTGTAATTCCACGTTTTGCTAGATAATATGCAATAGCAAGACCATGCACACCAGCACCAATTATAACTACATCATATTTTTTTTGTAAATCTTTCTTTTCCCACATTACTTTTTTTTCCAACTATAACCACTTCCAACCTATACTCTGTAATGTTTTTCCTCCAATAGGAGTTAAATTATAATCTTTACCTGAGTTAAAAAGAGCATCCCATATATATTCACCATATGAACGCTCAAAGTATAATTGATATCCAAGTATATTATTCATATTTTGATTTAGTAATATACATTGAACATTAGCTAGAGACACATAAGCTGAACTAAATTTAGAGTTTAGATCAAATTCAGTTAATCGTGATAAGATAGAAACACTATCTGGTCCTAATAGATATAATCCACAATACACAGAAGATACATCAGTGAAATAAATATCGTAAGTAAATTTTTCAGCATCATTATGAATTCCAGTTTTAACATCAGCAATATGAGATTCTACAAAAGAATTCTGCTTTTCATCATATAATAATAAACCTAAGTCATTAGTCAGTACACAATATATTGAATCAGTAATAGTATCAGGTAAATCATCTCTGAAAGTTTTACCTTCACCTATAAGTATGTTTCCAGGTTTATAATCACCAACAAAACCAAAGAATTTTTTATATAGATTAAAATCAGAACAGTTAATAATCATTTTACCAACATTACTTATATCAGCAATAGCTACATGTTTTAACGCTTGCGATTCTTTATTATTATCAGAAAATTCTTCAGCTAATATCCAGTTATGATCATAATTAGCAAACTTAGCAGAAAGAGATGATTGTCTATTGTAAAAAGGACTTAACCTATATTTTTGATCAGTATTTAACATAGTGATTACGACCTCATTTTATCTCCACTGGGATCATAAAATGCACCCTCAACAATTTCACATTCAACACTTTTATCATCATGAATTATTTCTAGAACATTACCAGGATTAGATAATTCTACAGGAACCCAAGCTAAGCCTATAAATTGTTTAAGATGATAGCTATATCTTGTTGTAGTAATTCTTCCAACTGGTTTATTATCATATAATATTACATCACCATTAGAAGCAGTTTTATCATCCTTAATTTTAAAGCCGATTATTTGTTGTTTTATACCAGAAGATTTGATTTTCTCAAGATAATGTTTCCCTACGAAATCTTCTTTTTCAAATTTAGTAGACCACTCTAAACCAGCACTTAAACCATCAGTTGTACTATCTGTATCAAGAGTAGGCCAAAAATGTCGTTTTTCTAGACTAAGAACTCTCATAGTTTCAACACCTGCAACGGAAATACCAAGATTAGAACCTTCAGACAGTAATTTATTCCACAGAAATTCACCATATTCAGAAGGAAAATGAATTTCCCAACTGGCTTCACCAACAAACCCAATTCTCATAATTAACGAGTTAATTCCAGCGACATTAGTTTCAACGCACGCCATATAAGGAAAATTTTCAGAAGAAAGATCAGCGTCAACTAGGTTAGTTAACAATTGACGAGCTTTAGGTCCAGCTACATTAATTCCTGCTAAACCAGCAGTAATATTATTTATATGAACATCCATATTTGTTTGTATTTTCCACCAATTTAACCACTGTTCAGCAGCATTAGCATTCCCTGTAGAAGATGTAAGAAGATAATGATTATCACCTAACCGAGCTATAACACCATCATCCATTATCATACCATGTTCAGAATATAAAGGCGCATAACGAACTTTACCAATTTTCATTTTAGAATATATGTGACCATAAACAAAATCAATAAATTTAGCAACATCTTTACCTTTAACATCAAATCTCCCAAGTGTACTAACATCTATAATACCAACATTTTTCCTAATTGCATCATATTCATGCTCTACAGTGAAATAAGTACGAGGTCTCTCCCAATCACCAACTTCCATAAAATCGGCTTTTAATTTAAGATGACTAGCATGCATTGGAGTAATTTTATATGGGATATATGATGGGCCGGCAAGAACAGCCATTTCTACTGGTCTAGTAGGCGGTCTAGAAGTTGTAAATCCGATATTAGCAAAATCAATATCACTAAATTTTGAACATAATTCCCCCGAAATTACACTGCACATTTTACCTTGACATGACCCCATAGAAAAAGTAGTATAACGCTTTAGGGTTTGCATTTCAGAATAACCTTCCATTATTGCTAATTTATAATCTTTTTCAGAGACATCTTCACAAATACAAGCTATCTTTTTATCAGAATCAAGTGGAGTATTAATTAACAAATCATCAGTTTTATAGTTAGTAATTAATTTTTCCATATTAACTTCACATTCTTTAATAGTTTTAATCAGATTTTCATGCAAAGTAAGTTGTTTTTTAGAAAGATTATGTTTATTTTCAAAATATAATTCTTTACAAACAGTTTTAGCAGCAATTGTAGATTGTAGAATATTTATTTCAGAATCACTAATACCTGTAGATTCACCTGCAGCATAAATATTTGGTACAGAAGATGTAAGAATTTCAGAATTTAATTTATTATCAAACTTAACTTTAACACCAGCTTGTCTAATTAAGGAGTTTTCAGGTTGAGAACCTACAGATAAGGATATTATATCACAATCAATTTCTTTTTCAGAACCTTGAATAATATCTCCATCATCATTAAGTTTTCCAACTATAGCACCTTTAACATGTTTTTTACCTAACGCTTTAAGTATAATTGAAGAAGATAAAATGCTTATTTTATTATTTGATAACATCTCATTAATACTATCATCATTAATTACAGTTTTCCTAGAATCAACAATTGATACAATATTTATACCGGTTTTAAGTAAATCAGCAGCAAGATTATAACCATAAGAATTATTAGTCATTATCAAAAGTTTATTTCCAGGATTAACACCATATAAATTAACAAGTTTATGTATTCCACTGCCTAGAAATATTCCAGGTATATCATTATTACCAAATAGATATGGTCTTTCAAAACTACCAGTTGCAATAATTAATTTTTTAGCTCTAATTTTAAGTAGTTTTTTATCAGAAGATATACCAATTAAATTATCTTCATATAAACCAAAACAATTTGATTCTTTAATTATTTTAACATTATTTTTAGAATGAAGTTTTTTTATTAGTTCAGAAACAATTAAATTACCAGGTTGATTTTTACCATCAAAATTATAATTTGAATTTTCATATTTTAAATGACCACCTAATTCACTATCAGCTTCAACAAGTAGTACATTAAAATCATGGTCACTAACTTCTAGAGCACTAATTAGTCCAGATAAACCTGATCCAAGAATTACAATATCAAAATGATCATTAACATGATGATATTCATTATGTTCAAGAATATTGATATTAACTTTTCCAAGACCAGTAATACGTTTAATAAATTTTTGGACTATTGGCCATAACCATTTTGGTCTAATAAACATTTTATAATAGAAACCTACAGGTAAACGATTAAGAATAATATTAGATGATGTTCCAAAATCTAAATTTAATGAAGGCCAAGCATTTTGATGTTTAACAATCATACCTTCAGTTATTTTAGTAGTGCAAGATCTTACATTTGGTTTACCATCTACATTCATAAGACAATTAGGACAATTACCGGATACACAAAATAGACCGCGAGGTCTATGATATTTGAAACTTCTACCGAATATACGCATCCCAGACGAATATAAAGCTGAACCTACAGTGTCACAATCATAGCCAGATATTTTTTTACCATTATATTCAAAATTAACTATTTTATTTCTATTAATAATTTGAAGTGGTAAAGATTTAATTCGATTTTCAGAACTCAATTATTTTTTCTCACCATTATTTGAGTAGGTAGTTATTACTTTATTAGTAAGAGTGTTTCTTATTGCAATAAACCATCTTTTGCAACCAAAAGCATGATACCACCATTCTTTTACATCACCCAATTGATTTTCTCTCAGAAAGTGATAATCATGCCACTCATCATGCGCTGAATTAGTTTTTGGTCTTATTAAAAATTCTCCACCAGAATGAAATTCGTAAATACTACGTTTACCACAATTTGGACAAGAAATAAGGAAAGTTAAGAATAAACACCTAATATTATTTTAAATGACCATAATATAAAGTTAAAATTTTTTATTCATTTTTTTGTGGATTTAATCTAGAAAAATGATTAGATATATCAGATAGATCAAGAGTATTATCTTTTAAAAGCTGTGCTTCAACTTCCTCAACAAATTCTTGAGTCAAACCGCTAGGAATTGTTACATTTGAATCAGTTAAGTCAATTGGAAAAGGTAATCCAGTACCTGGATTTGTATTAGCTACAATATAAGATAATAAATCAGATATATTTTCAAAATTTTGTGATAATTCTATACAGCAAGGAGGATATTGAGAAGATTTAACATAATATCTATCTGTAGAAAATACACTATCAGCAATATCTGGATTTACGTCTTTAATAACTTGTTCAAAAGCACGTTTAGCAGCCCAAACAAGGTTATAACTAATTTTTTGCTTAGTAAAATTATGATGATTAAGTAAGCTATAGAAATTAAAATTAAGTTTTTTTCTATCATCATGTTTTGATTGAAAGAAATCACTATATGAGAAAAATGTATTATTAGGCATAATAGAAGATAGAATCATTTTATCATTTTGAGTAACGCATAAATTATCCCAACCTTTTAATTTAATCCAACCATTAATAGCGCCAGTTGATACACGTTTAACTACAGCGATAACTTTTTTAGATTCAAGCAATATTTTAGATAATTTACCAAGTTCATCAATTAGTTGGGAAACACGAGTGATATTTTCATATGGGAGTGAAAAATTTTTAACAGTTGAGCATCCCACTCTCCAACCAAAGAAACTTCCATCAATAATCATTAAATCCACTTCATTTAATTTAGATACAGCAAGTTTTCTCTCATTATAAGTCATAATTAATCTAAGAATTTTTTGAAAATCATCACTACTACCAATTTGATCTAAAACAAGTTTACCTGATTTATATTCTTCACTATCTGGCAAGAATTTATTGCCTTTAAACATCATAATACAAGCACCATATAGCCCATATCTAGAACCTAAGGTTTGATTTATAACGGGAGAATCAGATCCATCAACACAAGCAATAGACCAATTTTTCCATGATTCAGAAACAGGAGTTTTATGTAATTTAATTTGTGAACTAATTTGTTTTAATTTATTAGTATCAGATAATAAACGTTTTTTAGTTTTCTTAGTTTCTGTATCAGCCAAATTAAAAAATTGTTCTTGCATAGGCTTTGGTAAACTAGACCATAACGAATTATCCATAATAATAAAAGAAAGTACTAGTTAATAAATCAAAATATTTATCTTCTTAAGATGCAGATAACATATAATATTGTCATCCATATTATTTGAACACGTAAGAAATTTAGCAAGAGAATACATAAGTTATACTCTAAAAAAAGAGATCAAGGCAGAAGAAGGAATATTTCATAAATTTGCAACAATAATATTAGAAAAAACTAGAAGAGATCTAATTAATAGTGATACAAACGAAGAGGGGACATTAAATATTGCAGATCATGAAATTACATGGAATTTAAAATATTATATTTATTCAGAGAAAATCGGAGGATTTGAGAATCAAATAGAACCAATACCAATAACAAAAGAAATGATAAAAGAATTAGAAAAATTAACTAGAACAGCAACAATTGCATATAATCAAGAAGTTTTTGAGAAGAAAACAATATTAAGCATTTATAGAATACCAGATAATTTTACAAGTCATAAATTTTTAGATAAATTACATAATTTAATAATAACTCCAATTTGGGGAGATATAAAGAAAGAAAAATTAATAAAATCAGAAATCAGTGAATCAGAAAATAAAAATGAGCTAATTAACGCAATAGAAAAATTAGATAATTGGAGAATAGAAGATGAGAATATAACGAGTAACTATTCATTTAATAATAATCAAATAACAATGGAATTTATAGAATTAATATCAAAAATTTCAAGACAAGAAGAGAATTCAGTAGAGATTTCAGTTTTAAATAATGAGGTTCATCTTAAATTAAATGGTGTAAAATGGAAAAATTATTCTACAGCACAGATAATCAATCAAAGTAATATTAGAGCAAGAATTTATACTAATAAAAAGGAATAAGATAAATATTAATTATAATATAAAACAAGATAAGAGATAGAATCTTGCCGAAGTAGCTCAGCCTGGGAGAGCATCCGGCTGAAGACCGGTGTGTCGCTGGTTCAAATCCGGCCCTCGGCACTTTTATTATAATTAACTAGTTTTTCACTAATATTCCACAGATTTTTTGAAGTAGATTGATCATATGATATTTTAGAGGATTGTTTAGGTTTACATTTAACAAAATATTTTCCAGTTATATTTTCAACATCTTTTGAAGTTGCAAGATAAGTAGATGTTTTAGAACCTGATTTAGCATCAATTAAAATAGGAGAAAGAATTTTTACTATAGCTTTATAGAAAAATGATGAATTAGTAAATAAGTTAGTAGGAATAAATCCAGGATGTAAACAATTTACTGTAACATTAGATCCTGCTAGTTTTCGAGATAATTCATATGTGAAAAGAACATTATATAATTTTGATTTACAATAAGCGTCAAAACTTGAGTATTTTTTTTCGCCTTGTAGATTATCAATATCAAAATTTGCCCTATAATGAGCAGAAGAACTAACATTTATTATACGTGATGGAGAACTTGATTTAAGAAGATTTAATAGAGAATTAGTTAATATAAAAGGTCCAAGATGATTTATAGCAAATGTATTTTCAATTCCATCAACAGAAATAGTTCTTTTAGTAAGAAGTATACCGGCATTATTAATCAGAACATTTAGACGATCATATTTATTTTTAAATTTTGAAATAAAATCAGATATGGAATTTTGAGAAGATAAATCACATAACATAAGTTCAACATTTTTATTATTACTCTCAGTGATTATATGTTTTAGAGCGATATTACCACGCTCATAATTTCGACATAGGAGAATTACAGTGGCATCTAACTTTGCTAGTGATAAAGCTGTTTCTTTACCTATTCCAGAATTAGCACCGGTAACAATACAAACTTGA
>CAXETO010000039.1:0-7030 GCA_963999255.1 uncultured archaeon
TTTCATTACTGAAACATATGATGCTATTGGTGTTGATGGATTTGGTAACTCAAGCCCTAACTCTTTAATTTTCTCTTCTATACTCATGTAGTTATATATTATATTTCAAGTAATAAATTTTCCTCCTATCAAGTGATTATTTATAAACATGTAAAATTATAACTATGTATAATTTGAGTTTAGATATAGATTATGTGATTAATAATACATTACGAGTTATTACTCTTGTATTAGTTCTTGGTGGTCCTCTATTGTTTATGCATGGATTCCTTTTAAGCGGTAATTTTCTAGACCAATTTAAATTTCCATTGATGGTTACTGGATTAATTATGACTTTAATAGGACTTGTGCTAATCCGATTTACATTAAAATTATCCTATAAATAAAATCTTTTATTCTACCGCCTCCTTTGCTATATTGGGGCCGTGGTCTAGCTTGGTTATGATACCAGCTTTGGGAGCTGGGGACCGTGAGTTCGAATCTCACCGGCCCCATTAATAAATTACTTAAAATATTAATTCTATTATTGAATTTATTTTAAAGATATTTTTAATAATGGCATACCAATTACTGTACTTAATGCTACAGCAGCTACTGCTAATGAAAATACTGAATCGCCTATCAAACCACTTGCCAGTCCTATTCCAGCAATTACTAATCCGACTTCGCCTCTAGGCGACATTCCTATACCAATAATCAATGATTCTTTAGCTGAGCATTTTGAAAGTAATCCAGCTATTCCACCACCAGCGATCTTACCTAATATACCAACTCCTGTTATAACTAACGCTGGAATTAATATGTCATATATTGTTTTTATATTTACTAACATACCAATTGCTACAAAAAATATTGGTACAAAAAATAAATATAGACTGTGATATTTTTTTAATATTTTATCAATATGTTTGTATTTTGTAAGCGCTATTCCCATTGCAAACGCTCCTATTATTGTCGACAGTCCTAATAATCCAGATATAAACGCAGCTAGTAATCCAAGTGAGATAAATATTAAATATACATTTTCAGTATTTGATAAAAAGAAACCTGGTTTTATTAAATCAATTTTATTTAAGAATCTACATATTACTCTTAAACCAATAATTAATGCTAAAATCCAAAAAATAAGCGCGCTTCCTACTAAACCCAAAATATTTGTTAATTGTACTTGACCTTTTAAGAATCCTATTATTACTGTAAGTAATATTATTGCTACTACATCATCAACTACTCCACCACCCATTATTATCATACCGATTTTAGTATGTAATTGTTTTAATTCTGATAACATTCTTACAGTTATACCAATACTTGTAGCCATCATCACTGCTCCTAAAAATAATGATTCACCTTCTGGATAACCAAATAGCAATCCTGTATAATAACCTAATATTAAAGGAATTATGGCTCCTAGAACACCTACTAAAATTGATGATTTTAACTGTTTTTTTAACTGATTGATATCAGTTCCCAATCCAATATAAAATAATAAAATTATTGCTCCTAATTCTGCAAATATTGTTAATATTTCAGTATCTCTTACAAATCCTAACGCAAAAGGTCCTAATACTATACCTATTGCTAATTCTCCAAGAGCTGCTGGATAACCAAATTTTCTAACTAGGACACCACCTAAAAGAGCAGCAGTTAGTACGATTGATAGTTCAAGTATAAATGTTGTATCCAATAATAAATTTCACTAATCTGATGTATATATAATTTAAACTTAATTAATTTAAAATTTTTTAATGTATATAGTTAATAATTATTAATACAGTTAAATATACAATGAATTCTACATTAAATCGTATTCGATCCATTTATTCAGTTATAGCTTCACCTAATAGACTTGAAATCTTACGTATAATTAATACTCAAGGCCCTTTAAGCTATTCAGAGCTAAAAACGTTAGCTGGTTTTAAATCTAAAAAAGAATCAGGAAAATTTGCTTATCATTTACGAAAACTTGTTAGACAACTTTTAATTACATTAAATCGTCAAGAAAGGAAATATAATATAACTAATTTAGGACGATTAATTTTAAATTTAACTAAACAAATTGAAGAACACTCAATTATTGAAAGTGGTAAACTTTATGTTCGTACTTCTCATAGTGGTATGGTTGAATTTAACTCTGATAAAATTTTACAGTCATTAGTTAAAGAATCAGATATGCCTGTTGAATTAGCTCAAAAAATTACTAGTGAAACGGAATCTAGATTACAAAAATTTTCTACCACTTATCTTACAGCACCATTAATAAGAGAAATTGTAAATTCTTTACTTATAGAGCATGGACATGAAGATTATAGGCATAAATTAACAAGACTTGGGTTACCAATTTATGATATAACCGAATTAATTAATAAAACAAGTACTACTGAAAACGAAATTGGAACTGTCCTTTCAAAAACTGCAAATTCCGTATTTTCTGAGTATCTTCTTCTTAGCCAAATTCCTAGAAATGTAGCTGACGCTTATCTTTCTGGTGATATTCATTTATCTAATATTGGAACTTGGGGTTTAATGCCTGATACTCTGTTTATTGACCTAACTTTATGTAATGACTATGATTTTCATTTAAATGATAAATTATTATCCAATCCCAGAATTACTAATTTAACAGATAATGACCTAGTTGCTAATTTATGTATGTTAATATCTACATTACAAAACGAAATAGTAAATGAATTAGTTATTGAAAATATACAAGAATATTTTAAAGCCTACAGTTCTAATAGCTTAGAAGATAACATTAATATCATGAAATTATGCTTTTATTTAATTTCACTTAATTCAAATGTAACACAGAATTCACTTGTTATCTCTATTTTTTTGAATATTGATGATCCAAAATATTCTAATTTAACTGATTCAATATTAGACGCTTATTTATTGTATGTTACGAACGTACCTAAATCTAAAATTAAACTCATTATTTCATCTAATTTTAAAAATAATTTATATTTAGAAAAAATTACCCAAATTGTTAATTCCGGTGGTTTTATCTCTATATCTTCTAATGATAATTCTTGTATAGCTTATTCGGGTATAAAAAAACATGTTTCTTCTGAGTTACATGACTCAATTTGGTTACCTGCAATTCATTCACTATCAATTAATTTACCAAGACTTGCATATGAATCTAATAAAGATGAAACATATTTTCGTACAAAGTTAGCTGTAATTTTACGAATCTCAATTGACGCTTTAATCACTAGAAAAAAAATTATGTTAGACATGATGAAAAAGGGATTACTTCCTGCTTTAATATCTGGTATTCCTAATAATCAATATGCAAACATGTCTTTAATAATTAATCTTGTAGGTATAAAAGAAGCTCTTTTATCATTAACTGGTGACAAATTAAATTCTAGTAGTAGAAATAATTTACAAAAAAAAATAATTACAACTGCTAATAAAATTATTTTAGAAGCTAATACAAAATCTGATAATAAAATTGAATTAGGAATTTTACATGAATCTGGCGCAGATAGATTTTACAAATTGGATTCTGAAAAATATGGCAAAAACCTCTCGATTTTTGATCACGATAATTTATTTTATACGGATGTTGAATCCATTAATTCTCAAAACAATGTATTAAATTTTAATAAAACTTTAACTCCTTGGTTATATGATAATTTAAAGGGTGCATATTCTATAAATATAGAAATTCAATCCGATATTACTGATACTAATTTTAAAAGTTTGTTAATTAATGCTTCAAATTCTTTTTCATATTTTAAATTAGTTAAAAATATTATTGCATGTACAAATTGTGGAACTAAATATAAAAATCGAGCAACCCGATGTTCAGTTTGTAAATCAAATTCTAAAATTCAGTATCAAACTAAGTAATTTAGTAATATTTTATGTCTTACTTTTGTTGCGTTATTTTTAAAATGAAAACATAGTTGTTCGTTGTTACCTGTTACATGCGTTTACAATTAAAATTTTAGTTAAAATTCTAGTCAATTAGATAGTTTTTATATTATTATACTTAAAATATTGGATTTTTTACATTTTATTATATGATTCATGTTTATTAAGATAATTTTTCAAATTTTTGAAAACAGATTTGATATATTATGAAAACAATATATATAGTTTCATATTATTAGAATCTAATATTTGTTACAGTTTTAGTTCATATATTTTTTTTCTTAATGATTTAGCTTTAGCCAATCTTCCAGGTCAATTTTCCTTCACACATATATAGTATTTTCATAATGATTTTTTAATTCGGACGAAATGTGACGTTTCAATGATTTAGAGTATTATTTAAGATATTTACTTTCTGTTTTCATTATAATTTACTTCTGTTTGCATATGATTACACATATAGTGTTTAATAGGTTGTAAAAGATTTTTTAGTAAGAAATTAAAGAAATATTATATAATTATTTTTTATAATTTGTATTTGTTTATGTTTTGAGTGATTCAAATTTATTTAAAGTAAAAAAAAGAGATGAACGTTTAGTTGATTTTGATGAAAATAGAATAATGGAAGCTATATGGGGTGCAGCTAAATCTGTTGGTGGTAATGATAAATCTATAGCTAACGACTTAACTCAGATTGTATGTAAAATATTAAAAGAAAAATTTTCGGATGCAGATAAACCTCTAGTTGTAGAAACTGTACAAGATATTATTGAACAAGTTCTAATTGAAAATGGACATTCAAGAACTGCTAAATCATATATCCTATATAGACAAAATAGAACACAAATACGTGAAGAAAAGAAAAAAATTCTCGAAAAAGAAGAAATTGATTCAGTAGATAAAGTTTTTGACGTTAATGCTTTACGTGTTTTAAAAGCCCGATATCTTCGGAAAGATGAAACTGGTAAACTTATTGAAACACCTGAACAATTGTTTACTAGAATAGCAGTACATACTGTTATCCCAGACCTATTTTACGATGTTTTAACATATGATCCTACTGGTTCTCAAATTGAACATTCTTATAATGATTTTAATCCAAAAGAATATGTTGGTAAATTATTCATTGGTAAATATTCTTTTAATGAGTATCATATTCAAGCAATTAGAAGACTCTACAGAAGATTTAATAGAGAAGGTAAAATTAAAATTTCTTTTTCTAAATTAATAGAATTAATTATCCAAAATCAATTTGATCATTATGAAAAAGCTATAGATGAATTTTACACATTATTGATAACTAAAAGATTTATGCCTAATACTCCTGCTATAGCTAATTTTGGAAATGCTCTAGGTATGGGTTCTGCCTGTTTTGTTATGGGGATAGAAGATAATATGGAAAGTATAATGGAGACATTAAAAAATACAGCTTTAGTTTTTAAAGCCGGTGGTGGTATGGGATATAACTTTTCTAAACTTAGACCAGAAGGCGATTTTGTGAGTACCACATCTGGAGTAGCTTCTGGTCCTATTAGTTTTATAAGATTATTTGACACAATGACTGAAGTTATAAAACAGGGTGGAATTCGTCGAGGTGCAAACATGGGAATTTTAAATATTAATCATCCAGACATAGAAAAATTTATCCGGTCTAAATCTGGTAATAAAGCTTTAAGAAATTTTAATATTTCTGTTTTAGTAACATCTGATTTTTGGGAATATTATGATAAAAATGAACCATTTCCTCTTATCAATCCACGTAATGGGAATATTGTAAGAAAAGTTAATCCAAGAATGCTTTTTGATTTAATTGTATATCAAGCTTGGGAAAGTGCTGAACCTGGTGTAATATTTTCTGACCATGTTAATGATACTAATCCCTTATGTGATGGTCTTGGTCCAATTATTACTACAAATCCATGTGGTGAAGTATTATTATATCCTAATGAATCATGTAATTTAGGAAGTATAAATGTATGGCAGTTTATCAATCATGACGATCACGGGGAAACAACATATAACTGGGATGCTTTAGCTGAGACAGTACGTTCTTGTTGTCTATTTTTAGATAATGTTATTGATGTAAATAATTATCCTCTTAAACAAATTGAAGAAATGACTTTAGCGACCCGAAAAATTGGTTTAGGTATAATGGGATTAGCGGATTTGTTATATGAATTACGTTTATCATATAATAGTGAAGAAGGACGAGAATTTATGTCAAAATTAATGGAATTCATTAATTATCATAGTAAGATTACATCTCTAGAATTAGCTAAAAATCGTGGCAGTTTTCCATATTATAAAAAAAGTTTTTACCCAGAAGGAAAGTTACCATTTTCTGGTTATTTGGAAAAATCAAATTGGGAATTTGATTGGAAAAAGATATGTGAAGAAGCTAAAAAAGGAATTAGAAATGCATATACTACCGTTATAGCTCCAACTGGTAGTATATCTATGATCGCTGGTTGTAGTAGTGGTGTAGAACCCGTTTATAGTTTAATATATGAAAAAAATGTTAAAGTTGGTAGTTTCTATTATGTCGATCATGTATTTGAAGAAACTATGAAATTAGAAGGAATATTTGATGATAAATTACTTGAAGAAGTCTCTGCTCATGGAGGTAGTATACAAGATATTTCTTATATTTCTCCAGACCTTAAGAAAGTATTTGTTACTGCGCATAGTATTTCTCCTAAAGATCATATTAAAGCACTTGCCATATTTCAAAAGTGGGTAGATTCTTCTATCTCAAAAACTAATAACTTTTCTGCTGATGCTACTGTTGATGATATGCGAGAAAGTTATTTACTTGCTTATAAATTAGGATGTAAAGACGTTACTGTTTTTCGGGACACATCAATTACAGAACAGGTTCTAGTAGCTCCTACAGCAACTACAGAAACTAATACTGAGCCATCTCCCGTTACCCCTAAACCTTTGAATCAAAATACAGAACCTCCAGTCCCAACAGATAAAGATGTTAACTCTTTAAAATCCACATTTATTGCAGATGATAAATCCAATTCTAAATGTCCAGAATGTCTTAGTTTAGTTGTATTTAAAGAGGGATGTTTAACCTGTCCAAGCTGCGGTTGGGGATACTGTACATAATCTAAATATTAGATATAATTTTATAAACACC
>CAXETO010000040.1:0-7009 GCA_963999255.1 uncultured archaeon
ATCCTCCAGGTTGAATTACTCCTGTAATTCCTGCTTTTCCTAATAAATCAATACCGTCTCTAAAGGGGAAAAATCCATCAGATGCTGCAACAGCATTTTTACTTCGAGATCCACTATTATCAAGAGCGATTTTAACAGCTCCACTTCGTTTTCTAAAACTTCCAATTCCATAAGTCCAAAAATGAGTGAGTTTATTGTTAGAAAATTTACCATCTCCAATTACTATACCATTAGACTCCACTTTTCGCACTAGTTCCCATGTTGTAAGTAACAAATTCAATATTTTAGAATTTGGTTTATTCATAGTAGGATAAGTAACTTTTTTTGGATCTAATTTAAGATTATAATTTTCTACTTCTTGTACAAGAAAATTACCTTCAAGAATTCTAATATCAAAAGGATAAGTAGTATTATTAGTGGTTTTTATAAGTTTAATTTTATTTTTTTGTTTAGTTTTTAAAATATTAATTGCTTCTTTACTATAATTAGGAGCTAGAATAATTTCAGTGTAAACAGATGAATCTGTTGTATTTGGATTTTTACCAATCAAATTTGCACAATTAACATCAACTTCACGATTAAGAACAACAATACCACCAAAATCAGCTTCAGGATCACAATTATGAGCTAATGTATATGCTTCAGATATATCTGGTGCAAATGCAAACCCACTAATTTGTCCATGTTTAACGGTTGCCACAGTAGGATTTGAATCAAAACCGGATAAAATTTCAAAAGCATGACCAATATCTAAATAGTTATTAAAAGATTTGATATCACCTGAAAGTTGCTCCCAATTAGACATATTAGTACAACCAATAATATTATAGATAGAAGCAGATTGTTGTGGATTTTCACCATATTTTAGATTCAATCTTTTTTCTAATTTAGGGTATTGAATATTAATGTTATCAAATTTTTTTGCAGAAATGAAAAAATTATTTGGAAATAAAATATTATTATATTGATTTAAACCATTATAAATTGCTATATCATAATTAGCAACCATACCAAAAGCTATTTGCGCTAAATTTTCTCTAACTTTTAGAGGTACAGATCCATCATGAAGTTGTAATTGTTCTATAACATAATCATAATAATTATTTGATGGGATAACAGTAACATATTCATAGTTTTTAGCGGCGGCTCTAACTAAAGATGGGCCACCAATATCAATTAATTCAATCAAATTTTTCAATTCAATATTTTTATTTAACACATGTTTTTCAAATGGGTAAAAATTACATACAATTAAATCAATAGTATCAATATTATGCGTGTTTAACTGTTTTAGATGACTGGGGATACGTTTAGCCAGAATACCAGCAAATATCTCAGGTTGTAATGTTTTAACTCTTCCATCAATCATTTCCGGATATTGAACAATATCATCTAATTTATTTACATTAACATTAGAATTCTTAAGAGTTGTATATGTTCCACCAGTAGCAAATATTTTTATATTATAATCAGATTCCAAGATTTTACAAAAATCTTCAATGCCATCTTTATTTGAAACACTAATTAAAGCAGTTTTAATTTTGTGCAGATTTTTTGTCAATAAATTACTTAAAAAAACCATATTGATAAATTTACTCTAAAAATTTTTGATAAAGCTTATTTCTATTTTATTTTTAATAATATATGATGAATGATAAATTTACATATGACACATATTTATCCGTGTTTACATGGCGATATGGTAGTCCAGAAATGAAGAAAATATTTTCTGAGAAAGAAAAAAGATTAATGTGGAGAAAAATTTGGGTGAGTTTAGCAGAAATTCAAAATAAATATGGTTTAGTATCAGCTAAAGAACTAACAGATATTAAATTAAATCAAAATAAAATAGACATTAACAGCGCCCTAGAAATTGAAAAAGAGACTAAACATGATATTATGGCAGAAATTCAAACTTTTGCAAAGCAAGCAAAAATAGGAGGGGGAAAACTACATTTAGGAGCTACATCCATGGATATTGAAGATAATGCAGATATATTAAGAATGAAAAAGGGGATGGAACTAATTTTAACTAGATTAGTAAATTGCTTATCTACTATATCACAACTTATTAAAAAATATAAAAATACTCCATGTTTAGCATGGACTCATTTACAACCAGCAGAAATGACTACTGTAGGATACAGATTTGCAAATTATGCACAAGATTTAGTATTAGATATAGAATTAATTGAAATGTTATTATCTAAATTCGTAAAAGGAAAGGGAGTAAAAGGTGCTGTAGGGACGAGTGCAAGTTATCATAAATTATTAGATAAAAAAGTTAGTTTAGATAAATTTGAAAAACAAATAATGGATAAATTAGGATTAGAAACATTTCCAATTTCTACACAGACGTATCCAAGAAAATTAGATTATATAATTTTTTCAGTTTTAGGATCCATTGCTCAAAGCGTTTATAAATTTGGTTTCGATGTTAGAATTTTACAATCTCCACAATTTGGAGAGATGTCAGAACCTATTGGAGGGAAACAAATTGGATCAAGCGCTATGCCATTTAAAAAAAATCCTATAACATCAGAACGAATGTGTTCATTAGCTAGATATGTTGGAACTTTACCATTAACAGCTTTTAATAATTCAACTAATATGATTCTGGAAAGAACTTTAGATGACTCGGCAAACCGTAGAATAATTATACCAGAAGGATTTTTAGCTATTGAAGAAGCACTGAATTTATATTTCAAAATAATATCAGGATTGAAAATATATCCAAAAATGATTGAAAAAAATATCAAAAAATATGGTATTTTTTCAGGAACTGAAGCATTATTAATGAAATTAGTTGAGAATGGAAAAGATAGACAAAATATGCATGAATTAATTAGACAACATTCATTTAAAGCTTGGGATAACGTAATGAATGGGGAAGGAAATAATTTAGAACAGTTACTTAAAAACGATAAGGAAATAAAAATAATATCAACAACTGAGTTGACAAAATTGTTAAACCCAAACACTCATATTGGAGAAGTTCCGAATAAATGTACAAAATATATCAATGAAAATATAAATCCAATTATATCAAAATATAAAAAAAGATTGGGGAAAATTACTGAAATAAAATTTTAGCTTATTAATAAGTTATTGTTAATAATAACATTAAAATTATTAGACATTTGACCAATTTGCATAGCTTCAAATCCATGTTTTTTACAAATAGTTAAAGTTTTATTAAGTTCAGTTTTTGGTAAACAGATACAAAATCCGATTCCCATATTAAAAGTTTTGTACATTTCTTTTAATGTTATTTTACCTTCTTTTTGAATAAGCGAGAATATAGGTGGTGGTTTTGGCATATTATCAAGTTGAAATCCAAGATTTTTATATTTAGAAATTCGAAGTAATTTAGAAAAAGCGCCACCAGTTATATGTGCTAAACCATGAACTTCACAATTTTTAAGAATGTCAAGTATTGGATTAACATAGATTGCAGTAGGTACAAGAAGTTCAGATCCTATAGTTTTGTTTAATTCAGGAATATAATCATCGAGATTGTGAGATTTTAACAAAACGTTACGTGCTAAACTAAAACCATTGGAATGTATTCCAGAACTTTGAAGTCCAACAATTATATCATCAGATAAAAGATTGTGGCCAAGAATGGGAGAATTGGGTGGTTTAATATGACCTAAAACAGTGGCTGCTAAATCAAATCCATTACCATTAAATCCTTTAATAACATCAGGCATTATTGCGGTTTCACCACCAACAATAGACACGGACGCAAGTTTTGAACCCTGAACTAAACCAGTAATAAGTTCTGTAACTAATTTATCATTAGTTTTTTCAAGTGCAATATAATCAACTAATGCTAATGGTTTAGATCCCACACATAATAAATCATTAACACACATTGCTACACAATCAATTCCTATAGTATCATATTTATTCATCATTTGAGCTACAAGAACTTTAGTACCAACGCCATCAGTATGAATAGTGATATTAAGACCGTCTATATTTAAAATACTAGAATAATGTCCAGCAGCTTCAAGTACATTAAATGATGATGTATTTTTAATAGTTTGATTTAAAAATTTAGGTAAAGAATCATGAATATTTTTAATTTTTTTTAAATCAACACCAAATTTTTTATATTTATTAGATTCCATGTTACTTCTTTTAAAATTTTAGACCAGTAATCTTTTCATAAGCAAAAATATATCTACGAGTAACTTCAGAAATTAGATCTGAAGGGAGGACAGGAGGGAGGGGGTTTTTGAGATTGTTTTTATCAGCGTGATCGAGTTTTTCCTTATATTTTATATCTATTAACCAATCTCGAATAGGTTGTTTATCAAAACTTTCTTGTGAAGACCCGATAGAATATTTTTCACTTGGCCATAATCGAAATTCGTCTGGTCCAATAGAATCACCAAGTAGAATTTTATTATTTAATATTCCAAATTCTAATTTTAAATCAGCTAACATAAATCCAGATTCCTTAGCTTTATCAACCATCATATTATAAATTTGAATACTAGTATCTTGAATTGTTTCTAATTGGTTATTATCCATCCAATTTCTTTTTAAAATTTCTTCTTGAGTAATAGGAACATCATGTATTTCATGTTTAGTTGTTGGATCAAAGAGTGGAGCTGGAAGTTTTTGAGCTAATTGGGGGTCAGTAATGTCAATGTTTATTTCACCATTTTTTATTCTTTTCCATAAACTACCATAGACATAACCACGAACTATTGATTCAATAGGTAACATTTCAAGTTTCTTAACTAACATCATATCTTTACCAATAGTCTTTATTATGTGGGACTCAAAAGGTAGAGTTTTAAACCAATATTCAGCAAATCTACACAAAACTTCACCTTTTTTTGGGATTGTAGATGGTAAAATTACATCAAAAGCAGATACACGATCAGTGAAATGAAAAAGGATGTCATCATCGAGGCTATAGATATCTTTAACTTTACCCGATTTAACAAATTTAGCTCCTAAATCCTTTGGCGTTGTCAAATTAACTCGACCTAAAATTTAATAATTTAGTTTGTAGCTCAGTATTTTCAATACTTAAGATTTGTATAGCAAGTAACGCAGCATTTTTTCCATTATCAATACCAACACATGCAACAGGAACTTTAGGTGGCATTTGAACAATAGATAAAAGAGAATCTAATCCGTTTAATTTTACAGCTACTGGAACTCCTATAACTGGTTTAATTGTTAAGGAAGCAAGAACACCAGGTAAATGAGCTGCTAGACCAGCTATACCAATAAATACTTCAGCTTGAGAAGCTTTAACATAAGCTTGTAATTGATCATGGTTTCGATGAGCAGAAAGTATTTTGGATTCATATGGTACATTAAACTGATCAAGTATATCAGTTACTTGTTTTATAATATGTTCATCAGATTTACTACCTGAAATTATGGCAATTTTTATATTTGAACTAATATCAACATCACCTTTTACAATAAATAATTTGATTTTCAGTAACTAGTTTATTAACTGACATATCATATTTTTCAATTGGAATATTAGTAAAAATTTGGAATTCATATGATAAACCCACGATATTAATATTTTTATTTAATAGATTAATATATTTATCGTAATAACCTGAACCATAACCTATTCTATAACCACTGTGATTCCAAACTATTCCAGGAACTATAACTAGATCTACATCAATTCCTGAAGTATAATTTATGCAGTCTTTAGTAGGTTCTAATATTCCAAGTTTATTATGATGAAAAGTAGTAAACTGATTAATTTCTGTAAAACATAGTTGATAATTGGGTTTTAAAACTGGAATTATAATAGTAATATCCTGTTCTAAAGCGTCTTTTATTAACAAATCAGTTTGTACTTCATTATCTTTGGCCATATAAGTTGAAATTCGTGTTATATTTTTAAAATCAATAATTTGTTTAAGATTTTGATATAATTTAACGTTAAGATTAGTAATTTGGGATTTTGGAATAGATTCACGAAGTTGTAAGAATTCGTTACGTAATGAATCTTTAGAAATAGGAGTTGCTTCAAATTTCTTTTTATTAATCAAGATGAATTATTAATTTATTAATTTATTTAATAAATTAAGATTATGTTTTTTTTAATTGAAGTTTAGTAGCTATTACAGTATTTTCTAATAAACTTGCTACAGTCATTGGTCCAATACCTCCGGGAACTGGGGTAATGTAAGATGCTTTATTAACTACTGAATCAAAATCTACATCACCACATAATTTATTATCAATTTTATTAATTGCTACATCAACAACAATAGCATTTTCTTTTACCATTGAATGGGTGACGGTAAATTGTTCTCTATTACCTACAGCACTAATTAATAAATCAGCTTTTGATGTATGTTGAATCAAATTTGGAGTTTTGGAATGGCAAAGTGTAACAGTAGAATTTAGGTTAGTTAATAATACTTGTAATGGTTTACCAACTAAATTACTACGACCAACAATAACAGTATACTTGCTAGATAAATCAATATTATATGATTGTAATAAAGTAATTACACCTTTGGGAGTACAGGAAATTAACGAGTTTTGATTATATAATAAGTTTCCCATATTTTGAGAAGTTAATCCATCAACATCTTTTAATGGTGAAATTTGATTAATAATTTTAAAACTAGAAAACTGTTTGGGTAATGGAAGTTGAATAAGGATTCCATGAACGTTTTGATTCGAATTTAATTTATTAATAATATCAAGTAATTGATTCTCAGAAATATTATCAGGTAATTCTAAATTTTCAGAGGATATACCAACTTCATTACAGTTTTGATGTTTACGTTTAAGATATATTTTTGATGCGGGATTGTCACCTATTAATATAGTAGTAAGTTTTGGAGTTACACCCTCAGAATTTAATTTAGAAACTTCACTTTTTACTCTTTGTTTAATTTTTTCTGAACAAGCACGTCCATCTAATATAATTCCAGTCAAGATAAAATATTAACCTGATTATTTTTTATTTGCCGGAACAGATCAATGAGATTCAGTGATTTAA
>CAXETO010000041.1:0-7007 GCA_963999255.1 uncultured archaeon
TACAAAATCTGTTTTCTTTCATTTTTTATATTATGTAATTACGGTTTAGAGTATATTTGAAGATTTTGTCTATTTTGCATAACTTAATTAACGTAAATTTTTTAATCTTGTTTATCTTTAATTATTATTAATATTGAATACTGAAGTAAACAATAGTATTAATGAGAATTCTATTTCTGACCTTATTCCATTTTATGTTGAAAAACTTGTTGCTATGTCTATAATTATATCTATTTCACTTATTAATCATTTTTATGTCCCTTTTTATCCAACTGCGTTAGCTATAGGACTAACTATTGGTTGGGTAGCAATCTCTGCTAAAAATCATGTTATAGGTTTTACTGGTATGATTGTTACTCTAGGGTTCTCTTTTTCATATCAATTTAGTAAGAATATGAATGGTCAAATTGGGCTTTATATGTTACTTCTTATGATCTTACTAGCTGCACTGTCTTTCTCTTTAACTGCAAAAAGTATTAAAGGTCTATTTGGTACTGGAGTAGGATTAATAGCAGGATTACTAATGTTGACACCGTATTTTTTTTATGCTATGCCCTTATTAATAATAACGTCGTTTTGTTACAAAGGCATATCTAGGTTATTCGCGCTTATATTCTATGTATTAATTTACTTACCTTTTGTCTTTCTTGAACATATTCAAAAGCAAATTTCTTTAGTTAATTTTACTCCAAAAATATATCAACAGGTCTCTCCTTCTTTTAGTCCACAGTTTGAATCAGTAAATTCTGATTTTATTCAAACTTTCCTCTTAATGAGTTCAGAGAACTTATATGCTGAATCAATAGTTCTTCTTTCTAAAAGCTATTTTCTTTATAACTTCTCTTTATTATTATTATCTGTTCTAATTATATCTTCTATTTCTTCAACTTATGTGCTTGATGGACTAGCTTCCGGATTGCAAAAACATGGCCGTAATGTTCAAAATATTCGTAATTATTTGCATTTACCTTCAAATTTTATTGGTCTAATGGTCTTCTTTTTACCGTTAATTTATCTTTCAAATTCAATTGGATATCAGCCATTTGAACTTAATTATATTCAATTTGGATCACTTCTTCTCTTCATGTTTATTGGTGGAGTTACTAGTGGTTTTATCAATAACTATTTTGTGGAAAGGAAAAAATTATTAGATTTAAGATTTATTATTAAGTTGCAAGGTGCAAAAATATTTGATATGTGTTCTGAAGCATTATCTTCTGTAAATTCTATTGCTTCTACTGTTCATAATATTGCTCTTGAAGATGTTAAATCTAATATTGAAGGAATAAAAGAAAAATCTGATTTATTCTTAAACACTTATTTAACTTTGAGTTCCAAAAATCTTGAAGAAGAAGTTGAAAATTTTAAAAAATTACCTGAAAATCTTGATATATATAACAAGTTAATAAGGAGACGCCTGTTGGATTATTTTATAACTTTTGATCGCTCTTATAATAATCATCTTATTGTTTTAGATAATATGGGAATTAAATTACCTCCCCTTGTACCTGAAGTGCGAAGTCAAGAAGTTGGTAAACTCTCTAATGAACGAATATTAACTGCATATCAAGATTTTGGTAAAGAAATTCATGGTATTATATCTAGTGTAGTCTCCACAGGAGAATTATTTATGGATGTTCTAAAAAATAATTTTGATTCAACATATGAATTAACTACTGTTCCTATTGCTAGAAGCCTCTTAAATGAAGAAGATTATGAGAAATCTCTTGAAATCATAACTGAATCTTTAACTTTGATGCATAATCAATATGGTAAAGTTGGTTTTGAAATGTTGGATAAACTTGGTCGTTCTTCTAAATTATTACGACAAAAACTTGAAACTCATATTAGACCATTTATTAATGAATTTGGCGCGCAGCAATTTCTAGATGAACTTGATATAATGAATACTCTTGATGACCTAATATCTTCGTATAAAATTAGTGATTCTATTATTGATATTGCTTTGTTGCCTGAAATAAAATCTAAATTTAATAATTGTCTTATCCGACTAATTACAACTATTGATGTTAAACTTACTAAACTTGAAAAAACCATTAATTCAAATCTCCCTAAAAATTTTATTTGGAATCAAAGTTATTCAATACATGATATGTCTTCTTTGGCAATTAAATCCCTTAAAGAGGATTCTATTAAACTGGGTCAAAAATCCATTGAATCACTAGATAATGCAATTGATATAATTGAAACTCTTTCAAATACTCTTGATCATTATTTGACTATGCGTGAATTTACATTAAATTATCATAATGTTGAATCAATTATATTGTCTAGATTAGAACAATTAGGTACTCTAAAACCACATGATATCAAAGTTAAACATTCTGATTTATATCTTAAACTATTTGCATCTAAACATCCTTCTATAATCTATGATAATGAAACCAAAACTTTAATCGGCAAAAATATTCCTTTATTAGATGATAATGATAATTTAAGGTAATATATTAAAATGGCAATTCTATCTGATAATATAATTACTTGTGATAATGGCCATGTTCAACCATTAACAAATAAAATATGTGAAATTTGTGGAGCCAATATTAAAATAAATAAATCTGCTATTAAATTAAATCGGAATATTAAAAATTTGTTTATTGGTCTTGGAGAAACTGGAGTTAATATATTAGATAAATTCCAAGTTAGTAATGTGTCAGATGTTGATAATAGTTATCTATTTCTTGATACGTCAAATAAAATAACTGATATAGACCTAGAAAATAGTAATCAACTCAATTCTCAAATTTTGTTTAGAAAATTAGGTAAGTTGTCTAAAGGTTCTGCTAGAAATTGGAAAAAAGCTGAAACAGAAGCTATTAATGATAGATATCTAAATGATTATCTACTAGAATCTGGAATTAATCAATCTGAACTTGTTTTATTGCTTTCTTCTCTCGGTGGCGGTACCGGTTGTGGTGTTGGACCAATTGTATTTAATAATATTAGTAGGATTAATGTTAACGCTAATAAAACTGCTTTTATTGTTTTACCTTCTGAAAAAGAAGCTGAACAGTTACATTTTAACGCGTTTTGTGCGTTTTCACGATTCATAAAATTTCAAAATAAAAACTGCGCTGATTTAATTATTGTTACGGATAATACTTATCTTAATAAATATAATCATGTTGATACAAATGGTAAACCCTTACATTCTAATGAATTGTTGAGTCTAATACTTAATTCTCTTTCACAGCCAAAATACTCTAAAACTACAATTGATTTCTTAAGCATATTTAATTCTTGTAATTCTAATGGAATACTGCATTTTGTTCCTTGCGTCGCACTTAATCACAGTCTTCGAATATATGAAAATCTAGAAGCTATCCTTGAAAGCGCTACAATTAGACCTATGGCTAATATAGACCTAGAGTCTGTCGTGGCTTCTTTTATTATTTTGCAAATACCAAATGCTATGAGAGATAGATTTACACAAAATCAAGTGTTAAAAGAATATAGTATTTGGAAAGATAAGAATTTGCCTAGAGAATTGATTAGTGAAATTGATATAAGATATTCTGATGTGGCTTCAGATAAGATTGATGTATTTGCTATGTTAGGTGGAGCTGATGTATCAAAGATACTTTCTAGAGCTAAACAAGGTTATAATGTAGTAAGTAGAAGTATAAGTTCTGGAATTGATGTTGATGATGAAAAAACAAATTTTATTTCTCGTGGTGAATTAACTCAAATTGAAGAAAATGTGATTAATTATGGTACTAAACTTGGTTCTATAAGAGAACGTGTTAAAAATAATTAAAAACACTTGTTAATTTTTAAATCAAAATAATTTTACATGTAAATAAATTTAAATTATGTTGTTATATTAATAATGTATATAAATACTAGTATTTTAGTAATAATACTATACCTAGTGTAAATTAATATGAAGTTAAATCCAATAATTACCACGTTATTTATAACATCCTTGTTACTCGGATCCCCTTTTGTATGGGGTGCTGAAGTATCTAAGGTTCCACATATTGAAGAAATTCAAATCGTGGATAGTAATGGAGTTGATTGGACTGGCAAAACTTTAGTTGCAGGCGGTATATATACTATAAATTTTAAACTAGTAATTGAAGTAAATCAACCTGGTAATTCTGTTACTATCTCAACTACTTTGCTTAAAGTTGGTGATAGATTTTGGGAGTTAGAAAATGATTTTGCCGGAATTGATACTGAGAGCTGGAAACCTGGTGTTAACTCATTTGAAGCTGATATAATTAAAGGTTCAGCTAATCTTGTATTACGTGGTAAAGTCCCCTCTGATGTAACTATAATAAATCTAGAGAATAACGTTCAATTACATAAAGAACAAAATGTGGTTATTCTAACAGTTTCTCAATCAACAAATAATGAAATTCTTGATTTCCATGAATCTGTAATCACAGATCCTGATATTATGGACTTTGATTCTCGATTTAATACTGCAACTCAAACATTAGAAAACTCTCTTGTGGATACACGATTTAGAGATTTTTATAATAATATGTTAAATCAAATATTGGATTTAAGAAGAGCAGGTTATTTAAATCACGCTAATTCTATTCTTAATGTGCTGCCTGAATCTTCTGAATTTATTGATCCACCTCAAACTGGTCAATATTTCATGATTTCAACTGTTGGACTATCGATTATAACTATATTGTTTGCATTCTTATGGCGTAAAAGTAAATCTGGTACTTCCAATGTTTCTAGTAAAATTAATGAACGTACTAAAGAATTAGACTTATTACTAATTAAACTGAGAAGAATTGATAAATCTATGGCTAATGATATGCTAAAAATTAAAGAAGACATTGAGTCTATTGCAAAAGAGGGTTAAATTTTAAATGTCTCAACCAAATGATTATTCTATACATTTTGTAGGCCTAGGTGGAACTGGAGCTAATGTAATTGAAGCGTTTTTTAAACACAAAAATACACATAGTTTTCTTTCTAAACCTGGTATTAAAGTTTCATGTTTAGCTATTGATGTAGCAGATCATGATCTATCATCACTAAGAAAAGCATATGAAAAATTTTCTGATGAACTAGAAGAAAAAAATGTTGCTGCTGATAAAGTTTCATTTACTGCTAAAGCAGTTAAATTTCCTACACCAGAAGCTATGTTTGATTTTATTTCTGGATTGCCTGACTTTCTAAAAATGGAAGATGTTCAGGTTTCTGCAAATTATAGGCCGTGGTTATCTAGCTCTCTTGATATACCTCCATTATCTGGTGGTGTAGGTAGACGTAGAGCTTTATCAAAGGCTATATATGGTCTAAATTACTATTATCTCAAGGTTATAGATGGTTTTGCTGATACGTTTAAAGAATCTGTCTCATCTTCAACAGTTCAACCAGTAATATTCACTGTATTTGGTATTGGTGGAGGAAGTGGTGGAGGTATGGCTGTAGACTTTGTAAGGCACCTCAGAAGAAAATTGGGGTCCAGTTACCCTATTATTGGTCTTGGTATATTGCCATGTCAAGGTGATGATCCACCTGCTAAAGGAGCTTCTGCTTATGCTGCTTTAAATGAACTTGAATTATTATTAGATAAAAATAAGAATGAAATTATAAAAAAATCATATGGGGCAATTTATGCAAATCCTTTTACAGGGTTTATCATGATGTCTTTAGGTCCGCCTTATATGAAAACTGGAAGTCTTGTTGATGCTAAACAGCTGATAGATGATGCTATTGTTGATGTATTACTTAATTCATTAAGATTTGATTTATCTGACCTTCTTAATAATATTGGAACCACGCCACATTTAGGTGACCGATGGCTAAATCCTTTATCTAGTTTAAAACTTACTTATCCTGTAGATGAACATATTGACTTAATCCATTTATATGTTGATAGAATGGATACTTTCCGTCCTGTTAGATCTGATAAAAATGATATTTGTGGAGCGGTTGATGATGAAAACCCTATGGGACTTAACCAACTTATTAATTATGCATATGATGATCTAGTAGATATTTATAAAGGTCTACTTATAAAGCGTGGTATATATGAAGAAGGTGCTTTGGAACAAAGTATAAAAAATTATATTGAAGAAGATAAATCTCTTGAACTTGATGTTAATGTTCAAATTAAAGGAATGGAAGATTCTATACAATCTATGGTGAAAGACTTGTCTGATTCTACTTTATCTATTGGATTAAACGCTGCTGAAGGCACTCCCAAAGCTCGATTACATGGTCTTATTGAATCAATTGTTAATGAAACTCTAGGTATCTATAAAAATCATAAGACGTATAATGAATTCGCTATAGCCATGGAAGATGACCTTAATAGTGCTATTGCTGGAACTCCAAATATTACTTTAAAACAAAAATTGTTGCTTGGAGATCATATTGATCTAATGAAACTTGTTAATTCTTATCTAATTACTTTAAGAAAATACTCTAAAACTAAATCTTTAGCTACTAGACTGTTTAAAGATCTATCAAAAATTGAAAAAGATGATGTTACACAAAAATTATTTTCTACAGTTCGTAAAATTCAAAATCCTGAATTAGTTGTTATATTCTCTATTTTATCTGGTTTATTCATTTCACCAAAATCAGAATTAAAAACCATTGATTCTCATCTCAGTTCTATTAAATCTGTTAAAAGAATCTTAAATGATCAACTTGAACATCTGAAAATGGAAAGAGATGTAATAGAACATCGAATACGAAGTCAACAAAATGAAATAACAAAAGTTGAAACTGATTTAAATAAGAGTAGAGGATTTGTTTCAAATAAAAAACAAATAACTGATCAATTGAATGACCTTAAACATAAAACTGATCAATTGAATGCCCTTAAACATCAAGGTAAACTCCTTGAAGGTGAATTAGAGGCAATTCATGATGAACTTGAAACTACTGAGAAAAAAATTAAATAAATATTTTATAATTTACAATTTATTTCCTCTATAATGAGAATATCACTTCATTAAATGAACAAATTGTTCATATTTGACTATTTAGTGTTAATTATTTTACAC